>NZ_SZPP01000001.1:0-107116 GCF_030263775.1 Candidatus Jettenia sp. AMX1 | reverse complement strand
AATCCCTTTCAGTGTATACAACTAAAAAATTCGCTTTCCTCATATATCTCAACACCTTAGGACTTTATTTTGACTTTACTTTAGTAAAGTCACGCTAGAGCGGTGTTATGCACTTTGAAATATCACCTCAGCAAATCTTCTTAGCATGAGTATGACGAAAGCAAGGAAATGAAGACCTAAAGTGGACGGGTTTGTCAAGACTATTTATTGTTAATTTTTAGATGCATTGATAAATAAATTACCCTTCTGTGCCTCCACAAAAATTCATCCCTGCTCATTATTGTTCCCCTTTATGAGAATAATAAAATCCTCTCTTTACTCATTCTCACGAAAAATTCCATAATGAACCTCATTATGTTTGATCTATGCAGACCCAAAAGCTCACACTGCTTCCGTATATACTTAGTCTCTTATGTTCTCCTTCTAGTAACCTCCTCTTCTCTTCAACGCTCAAGCGGTACAGATTTTTTTTAAGCCATTCGTTCTCCACCTTCAACTGGCCTATCTGACGGTAAAGCTCATCTATCACCTTCTCCTTCTCTTCTCGTAATTTCCTCCCCTTTCCCCTGAAATATCTCTACCATCCCCTCCCATGCTCGTTTTCGCCAATTTACTATCTGTGTCCTGCGTACTTCGTATTCTGACGATAACTCTGCTATTGTCTTTTCTCCTTTTATTGCCTCCAAGGCTACTTTTGCCATAAACTCTGAATGAAAACTCTTTCTTATCCTCCTTTTTCGGACCTCCTTTTATCTCCTATCCTACCAAAAATGATTCTTAACTACTGGTCCGAAAAATCCAGTCCATTATACACACCACCGTTTTGTTTTAGATAATATATCTTGAGAATATGTTAAAGATGACCTTTTGGATTGTATCCCACAATATATACATTATCTTTCCTGTTTCCCCATATACCTAGCAAAAGGTAATCGGTATTGCTTTTTTGTCGGCTCCATTTTGTGCCGTTATAATAAAGTATCGTACCGTAATCTCCTATTGCAAAGATGTTATTATTATCAACGCCCCATATTCTTCTCAGCCAGTTATTTGTATCACTTCTCTGTCCCTTCCAATCCATACCATCATAATGGAAAATGAGGCCATCCGCTCCTACCACGAATACATTTTTAGGGCTGGTTCCCCAAACACTCATAAGCCTTTTATTCGTAATTTGAACAGCAGTATTCCATGTCTTTCCATCGTATCGAAGTATCGTACCGTAATCTCCGACTGAATAAATAGTATCCTTACTAGCGCCCCAAACTCCATAAAGCCAGTTAAGGGTTCCACTATATTGTTCTCTCCATTTTTCTCCATCATAATGTAATATTTTCCCCAAAACACCAACAATGAATATATATTTCTCACTAAGGCCCCATATACTAGTTAGCCAATCTCCAATACCAATTTCAATTTTTTCCCAGCCAGATCTATCATGATGAAGAATAGTACCCTGGTCTCCTATAATATAGATGTTTTCTCGGCTGCTACCCCATATTTTATTTAATCTGTGGTAAGTAATATGAATGTCTTTTTGGATAGTCCATGATTTACCATTATAGTGAAGTATAGCGCCATTTTTACCAATTGCGAAGATATCGTTATCGGAAAACCCATAAATATCGCTAAGCCACATATTGAATCCATCATAGACATGATTCCATGACTTGCCATCATAGTGAAGTATAACGCTATCGCACTTATCATATTCCGTTGCCTGTTCTTCTAATCCCCATTGATTTGCGAAAACAATATCGTTCGTAGAAGATTGATATATAACAAAAAGGATAGAAATAAAAATATTTGTAATTATTTTCATACTCTTTTCCTATAGAATGTTTAGTGTGTAAGACATGGTGATAATCTTTTAATTTGCTCCATGATCTTCCTTGTAATCTCTTCGATCTCTTCCTTTGTAGTACCTTTTATCTTCTCAAATGTCATAGGCTTGCCAAAAATTACTTTAATTCTGAAAATTCTTGGTATCTTTGCGCCCTTCGGCAGTGCCTCATATGTACCGGAAATAAATGCGGGGATGACAGGTGCATTGCTTTTTTTTACCAGAAAACCAATACCGGGATTTCCCTCTTGAAATTGACCTTCTTTACTTACGCCTCCCTCAGGGTAGATACCAAGAACATTATTTTTCCTAAGTACCTCAATTCCCTCTCTAAGTGCAGCAATATTCGTGCCTTTCTTTCTTACACAGATACAGTGAAATAATTTAAAAAGCCATTTCCAGCGTCCTTCATAAAACTGTTCAGTCATCATAAAAAAAATACGCCTTGGGAACATTGCCTGTAGGACCACGGGGTCCATATAACTAAAATGATTTGCTGCCACGATAAGGGGTCCTTTCAGTGGTATCCATGCTCTATTTTCAACTTGGATATGATAAAGTATTCTCAATAAGATAACACCTACTACCTTAAGTACTAAGAAAAAACAATTGTTCAATAAATTCATAAGATAAACAGTAAACAAACGTAGGGTAGAGTAGATACCTCTTAGTCTTCCCTTAATAAGGGGAAATATGGAAAGATTTTTGTTTAATTTTCGATCCATAAAGTTATCCTGATAATGAAAGATTTAGCGAAATGAATTTATAGTGAAATTTCCTTGATAGATAAATTTGTTTTTGATAGCATAAGAAATCATTTCACCAATATTTAAAGTTATTTAATGAAAAAACCAATCAGTATATAATTATTGTTTTAGTTCCTTTAATTTAACGAGATATTTTGTTCTTTAATGAGATACAGAAGTTCTTCTTATTTTAGCATTCAAATCGTATATTTTTACACAATAAAAAATAAAATTCATAAATTATGGTATTCGTTGTGTTTTACATTATCGATATTTGAAAGGAGCAGTCCGGATGTCACCTAAGTATATCTATTTTTTTGGCAATGGTTCTGCGGAAGGAAGCGCAGATATGAAACACCTCCTTGGTGGTAAGGGAGCCAACCTTGCAGAAATGACAAACCTAGGTATCCCTGTCCCTCCTGGCTTTACTATAACAACAGAGGTTTGCGATGCATATTACAAGAAAAACCAGCAGTATCCTGAGGGTCTTGCCGAAGAGATAGAACGGAATCTTTCTCAACTCGAGAAATTAATGGGTGCAAAATTAGGTGATGCAGAGAATCCCTTACTGGTTTCTGTGCGTAGTGGCGCGGCAGCATCTATGCCGGGGATGATGGATACAGTTCTCAACCTTGGATTAAATCCAGACGCTATTAAGGGCCTCATGAAAAAAACAGGTAACGAACGTTTTGCGTGGGACGCATACCGACGCTTTATTACCATGTTTGGTGACGTAGTTATGGGGGTAGAACGTCATCATTTCGAAGAGATTCTTGACAAATACAAAAAAAAGACACGGGTAAAAAGCGATACAGAACTTACCGCTGAACAATTGAAAAATATTGTTGAGGAGTTTAAGGTAATCTATAAGAAAAAGACCCGTGAATCCTTTCCTCATGATCCAAAGGTTCAGCTCCAAAAGGCAATAAATGCTGTGTTTGCCTCATGGAATAATCCCCGTGCTATAAAATACAGGCAACTTTATGATATTAAAGGCCTTCTTGGAACAGCAGTAAACGTTCAAGCCATGGTTTTCGGAAATATGGGGAATGATTCTGCTACGGGCGTATGTTTTACGAGGAATCCTTCAACGGGTGAGAATAAATTCTACGGTGAATTCCTCATTAATGCGCAGGGTGAGGATGTTGTTGCAGGTATTCGTACACCTGAGCCAATTGCTGATCTGGAGAAAGAGATGCCTGATGCTTATAGTCAGCTCGTTAAATATAAGAACATACTCGAAAATCATTTTAAGGATGTTCAGGATATCGAGTTTACCATTCAGGAAAGCCGGTTGTTTATGTTACAAACAAGAACTGGTAAGCGTACTGCCAGGGCAGCGGTAAAGCTGGCTGTTGATATGGCTCGGGAAGGACTTATTGATAAAAAGACAGCTATTTCCCGTATCGATCCCGGCCAGCTCGATCAGTTATTACATCCAACCTTTGACCCTAAAGCAAAAAGAGAGATTGTTGCTGTAGGGCTTCCTGCTTCACCAGGCGCGGCTACAGGTAGGGTTGTTTTTTGTGCCGAAGATGCAGAGAGATTAGCCGAGAAGAATGAGAAAGTAATCCTTGTACGAAAAGAAACCTCGCCCGAAGACATCGGTGGAATGCATGCTTCTCAGGGTATTCTGACAACACGTGGAGGTATGACATCTCATGCTGCCGTGGTGGCAAGAGGAATGGGCAAATGCTGTGTGGCGGGCTGTGGCTCGCTTAATGTTGATTATAAAAATCAAAATTTTAAAGTAAATGGCAGGGTAATAAAAAAAGGAGAATACATCTCCCTGGATGGCAGTAGCGGAGAAGTAATGTTAGGGCAAGTCTCTACCATAGAGCCCAAATTGAGCGGAGATTTTGCTACCCTTATGGAATGGGCAGATGAGTACCGGAAACTTAAGATACGAACGAACGCAGATACCCCGGAGGATGCAAGAAAAGCGCGTGAGTTGGGCGCAGAGGGTATTGGACTTTGCAGAACTGAACATATGTTCTTTGGAGAAAACAGAATTGATTCAGTTCGGCAAATGATACTCTCCGCACCAGACGTAAAAAATTTAAAAGCTAAAATTAGCTTCCTGGAAAAGGAGTTGGCAAAGGCAGCGAATGATAAAGCAGATGTTCTTAAGAAAGAATTAATGTTGGTTAAAAAGGAACTTAAAGAGCCTCTGGTCTCATATTCGTCTGCGCTTAAAAACCTACTTCCTATGCAACGCCGGGATTTTGAGCAGATATTCAAGGCAATGGATGGGCTTCCTGTTACCATACGGCTCCTTGATCCACCTCTTCACGAATTTTTGCCGCAGGAGGAATATAACCAGAAGGAAATAGCAAAAAAGATGAAACTTAGTCTTAAAGAGATACAGGAAAAAGTGTCGGCGCTTCACGAATTGAATCCTATGTTAGGCCACCGGGGTTGCCGTTTAGGTGTTACCTATCCTGAAATATATGACATGCAAGTACAGGCTATTATTGAAGCTGCATGTAATATGAAGAAAAAGGGTATTACCGTATATCCAGAAATTATGTTGCCTATCATTAGTACAGAACAGGAATTCAGTGTATTAAAGGATAATGTCCATAAAATTGCCAAAGATGTTATGCAGAAAAAAAACATGCAAATTGAATATATGGTAGGCACTATGATTGAATTGCCGCGAGCAGCCCTGATAGCTGATAAAATTGCAAAACATGCAGAATTCTTTTCCTTTGGAACTAATGACCTTACGCAAATGACATTCGGATTTAGCCGTGATGATGTAGGATCTTTTGTACCGGAATACCTTGAGAAAGGTATTCTTGAAAAAGATCCATTTCAGGTATTGGATCAGGAAGGAACAGGGCAATTAGTTGAGATTGGGATTCATAAAGGAAGGAGTATCCGGTCCAATCTAAAAGTCGGTATCTGTGGTGAACATGGTGGAAATCCTCAAACTATCTCCTTCTGCCATAAGATTGGAATGAACTACGTAAGTTGTTCGCCATTTAGGGTACCTATTGCCAGGCTTGCTGCAGCGCAGGCCTCATTACAGCAACCTGTATCACGGGCAACTGTTTAAGTTTTATGTTTTAGAGCTGCAATATTAGAGGTGGCATGGATAAACTTGTTTGCCCGTATTTTGCTTGTAAAATGACTTTCGTTTCCATAATTTTTAAGTAATACCTTTCTATTCAAAAGGCATTCGAACTAGTTATTGGATGCCTTTTGTGTTTACAACTAGATAAAGTGACGTTCACTGGATTAAAACTTTGTATACACTAAAGTTGCAATTTCAAAATGCGGTATATTCAACCCAATAAGTTTCAGTCATTTATCCTTTACCTCACAAAAACATGCTCCAATCAACACGCTGTTGTTTGATTTAAAATACCATTGAAATAATTTTTTAAATGGCTTATACTTCGCTTCAAATCAGAAGTAATACAGAAGTTAGTAATACCAATTTAGAGAAATAATTAAATATGGAAAAAGGAAATTCTTTTACTATTCATGATTTGCCAAAGCCTGAAAGACCAAGGGAACGACTGATAAAAGGCATTGGTCTTGCCAAAGCCGCTCAGATTAAAGCATGTTTTGAACTTGGCAAAAGACAGTACTTAGAGTCTGAAGTGGAAGATATTGATTTCAAAAATTCACAGAGCGTAGTTAAGGCGCTACAAGCGAAAATTAAAGACAAGGCAAAGGAACACTTTAAACTTATCCTCCTCCTGAACACGCGCAATAAAATTATTGGCATTTCTACTGTTTCTATTGGTACTCTTGATTCCAGTTTAGTGCATCCTTGAGAGGTGTTCAAAGAGGCAATTGTTCATAGTGCTTACTCGGTAATTCTTGCCCACAATCATCCCTCTGGTGATCCTGAACCACCTTCTGAAGATGATATGACAATAACGAGAAGGTTAAAAGAATCCGGTAAAATATTGGGCGTAGAGGTTACAGACCATATAATTATTTCAAAAGATGGGTTTTTCAGTTTTAAAGAAAAAGGCATATTATAGAAAACTTATCAACAACTATGCCTACAAAGAATTTAACGGACCTAACAAAAGATGAGCTTATTGCGGAAATTGAGCGGTTAAGGAAGGAATTGAAAAAGAAGAAAAAGTATGGCCTTGTATGGGAAAAAAACCAGAAGAAGTGGTTGAGATATGTAAAAATAAACTCCCAATTCTCAAGGAAGTAAAAAAGCAAAGAAATAATTTCTGATCCAAATAAACCTGTAAATTTGCTCATCGAGGGAGATAATTATCACGCCCTTTCAGTTATATTGACAAGAACGATCCGTATCGCCATAGCAGATGGTTATCAATGATGTTTTCACGCTTATGCATAGCAAGAAATTTACTAAAGCAAGATGGTGTGCAGATTGTCACAATCGATGATTACGAACTATTTGGTTTACTCGGCTTATTAGAGAATCTCAATGCAAGGTTTCTTGGTAGGGTTTGTATTTGTATCAAGCCGGAAGGCAGGAGGCAAAGTAAGTATATGATGGAAGCACATGAATACGCTTTATTTGTCACTTGGGGTAATCCTGTCATACTTTGTACAAATAATGAAAATAATATTTGTACTGAGGTTTGTTATCCTAGAATAAAGAAAGTTATAAATGGCTACCAAAATGGAAGTTCTGATATTAAAGGTTTCGGTGGAAATCTCAAGTACTTCAGGACTGACTTTGCTGACGCTGAGCCAACAGACAAGAATAAAAAGAAGCTTACCGAACAGGCAATGGAAATGCTCTGCATGAAGGTGATTAGAGTATTAAAGGATACACATGGGATTTCAACAGAAAATGGGAAACTGGCTATCTGGCTTTCGGGCGAACATATCAATAAGGAAGATGTGGTTTAAAAATGGTGATAGAGACACAAAATTTTTTACCGTGCCATATAGTAATGGAGAGAAAAAACCATTTTATATTGATTTTATCGTTAAGTTGAAAGATGGAAGGATTGGACTATTTGATACTAAATCTGGGCTAACTCAAAAGACTGCAGGACCAAAAATTGATGGATTATTCAGTCATAAATAGAAAGATAAAAAAGAATATTTCTGTAAGTAGTGAAGCGGTTGATATTGAAATTATTAATATTCCTGATGCAGAGAAAAGACAAAAAGTAGGCATGTTGTCTTCAATATCACAATCCTAATCTAAAAGACACGGATGTTAAGACTATAGTAGAGGAAATAAAAAAGAGACGAAAAGCAAAATAGAAATGTAAATTGACTGCAATGCCATAGTCCTTATCCTTTTGTGATTTATGCTTGAGATATATAAGAAATTACCAAAAACCAATTGTGGTAAATGCGGTGTGCCTACCTGTATGGCCTTTGCGCTGAAAGTAAAAAATGCACAACTTAAGATACAGGATTGTCCTTATATCAGGAAGGAAGATAAGGAATTATCTGTCCGGAAAACTACCCTTACTATGGAAGATAACTATGAGCGTGTAAGTAGCGAATTAGAGAATGAGGCAAGGCATTTGAATTTCAGGGAGGTTGCTGCTGCTATCGGCGGCTGTTTTGAGGTTGAGCATGGGTACGAGATTATAAGGCTGAATATGATGAATAAACCTTACGAGATGCGGAAGGAGGGTTTGTTTGAAGATGGTAAATATTGTCATGACTCGTGGGCAAAGATTATTGTTTACGACTATATCCGGAGAAAGGGAAATAAACCCTTGACCGGGGATTGGGTTACGTTAGGACATTTTCCTGATACAGCCTCTCATGTAAAGGTATTTCAACGCAGCGCAGAAGAAAAGGTTGCGGCAACTTTTAATAAGAATACAGGAGGTTTAAAGGCCCGATGCAAGGAATTGGGCGGGGTAGAGGACATAGGCAGGATGAAGGCGGATTATATTTGTCGTTTTGATCTCTTACCACGCATACCCTTGTATTTATGCTTCTGGGGGGCTGACGAGGAATTTTCAGCCAGCTGTAAACTCTTTTTAGATACAAGTGCAGAGGCCTATATTGATATAGAATATCTCGCCTATCTTGTAGAAAGATTTGTAGAATTATTTGTTACATTGTTACCAATTCAATAAGGAAGATATACCATGGCCAATTGCTGGAAATGTGGTTGTTTCCTCGGAGAAAAAGACGAGTGGAAAAAGATGACTACCGTGAAGGGAGATATTTGTATTCTGTGTTATAATAAGGCTAAAGAGACTGATGGTCCACGTATAAAGGCTGATATGGATGCCTTTTTAAAGGACAGAGAAAACCAATAATGAATTTTCATTGACTTTGTAACATTATTTTGGCATGAATCTAATTATGAGTTTCTTTTAATCCTTCCCATATTTTTTCCAAAAGAAGGAGGTCAACCATGTTAGAATATACCTTATCTTATCTTATTGTTTTTACATTCGTTCCTTTTGCAACAACACTCATTGCGGATGCTAAGGATAAGCTTTCAACGATACCATGGGAAAATACCTTTGAAGAAGCGGTAAAAAAAGCAAAAGAAGCGGAGAAGCCGATTTTATTAGACTTCTTTTCTCCTACATGAGCAGGCTGTAAAACCCTGGGTACCGTGACGTATCCAAATGCTGCAGTAACCGATTACATCAACAGAAACTTCATCCCTTTACATGTCAGTACACAAAGCAATTCAGACCTTCTGAATAAATACCGCATATTTTGGACGCCAACCATTCTTGTTTTAGATTCTGATGGTACCGAATATTATCGTTTTCATGGTTTTCTCCCATCTGATGAATTTATTCCGCAATTGGAATTTGGCTTAGGTAAGATGGTACTGGAAAAGCATGATTATAAAACGTCCAGCACTAAATTAAAATCTGTGGTAGATAAATATCCGAAGAGCGGTATTGCGCCTGAGGCACAATATTGGCTGGGTGTTTCAGAGTACAAGGCAACTCATAATGTTGATGCATTGTTAAATGCGTGGCGGAAGATCATGAAGGATTATCCAAATAGTATTTGGGCTGATAAAGTATCCTTTGCTTTTTAAAGAATTGATGGTAGGTGTGAGCCAATAAAAGAGTTCTTAGAATCTATCTCTCTATACAATAGATAGAGATACTGCTATTCATTCTTATCTATTGTATAGAGCTAGATCCTGATAGGCTAAAAATATTTCGTTTTTTTAACTCTAAGACCTTTTACGGAAAAAATTTTAAACTAGGTCTCATTCCAGTTAATAAATTGGGGAAGGCGTTTGCCTCTTTTACAGTGAATGAGTTCGTGTAAGAGTTTTTCAGGATCATGGGATACGGTAAATAACTGACGGTGTTTTGTTTGTATAAAGCGTTCCTGTAATACATAGTTTACAAATTTCAGCAGTAAATCAAAATATTTTTCCACATTTAATAAGCCAATAGGCTTTATGTGGATTCCCAATTGTGCCCATGTGATAATTTCAAAGAGTTCATCAAATGTTCCAAAACCGCCGGGCATTGCAATAAAGGCATCAGATAATTCTACCATCATGGCTTTTCGCTCATGCATGCTTGACACAAATCGGAGTTCTGTCAGACCCTGATGTGCGAATTCTCGGGAAGAAAGAGCTTTAGGGATAACGCCAATAACTTCTCCGTTCTCTTTCAAAACAGCGTCTGCAATAACGCCCATTAAGCCGATACTGCCTCCGCCATACACAAGTCCAATTCCCTGCGATACCATAGTCTTGCCTAATTTTTGAGCCATTTCTGTATAAACAGGACGCGCGCCCAGCCGGGAACCACAAAATACACAGATGCGTTTTATGGAATTACTATTTACTTCCATTTTATTACCTACATCTTTACGCCTGTTTTATACAGGGTATTTAAAATATTCATAGCAAGTTCCATTGCCTGGGGTTTCGAAAGCAGTAACTCATAATTATCAGCATCTGCCTCATCTTCCACGATGATTTCAATACCTTCTGTCCTGGCAACAACAATAATTTTTTTCTTTTCTTCCATACTCATTCTCCTCCTTTGATAAATAAGTAATATCAAAAATCAACCGCAGAGCTAAAGAAAACTGAAAAAATTATTTCTCTGTCATCTGCCTGTATGTGGTTCATTTCTCTCTAAATTTTGTTTTTAACTATTTTCATTTTTAAGTGAGCAATAGAGCCAGATGGATTTAAATCTTTAGGGCATACTTCCTGACAGTTAAAGACTGTATGGCAACGCCACACCCCATGTTCATTATTTACCATTGTCAACCGTTCTTCTCTTGCGCCGTCCCGCGTATCTGATACGAACCGGTCCATGTTAAGAAGAGCCATCGGACCCAGGTACTTTTCGTGTGATGCTGTAACAGGACATGAAGAATGACAACAGGCGCACAGGATACAATCAATCAGGATGTCTATTCTCGATCTTTCTTCCGGGTTCTGGATCTGTTCTCTTGTTGCTGGTAATGGTTTGTTAGGCATCAGGTACGGTTTTATATATTCGTAGTTTTTCCAGAAAGGCCCCATGTCAACAAAAAGGTCTTTGTGAATAGCCATATGGGCAAGTGGCCGTATTGTAATGATATCTGATGTAAGTTTCGATATTAAGGTGTTACAGGCCAGGCGATATTTTCCATTGATATGCATGGCGCAGGAACCACAAATTGCAGCCCTGCAGGAGGAGCGAAAAGCTAATGAGTTGTCCAATCGCTGTTGAATGTAAAACAGCCCCTCAAGTACTGTTTGATCTTTCCGTGTGACGGGAATTTTAAATTCCTGCAAATAGGGTTTTTTATCATTATCGGGATCAAAACGGAAGATATGGAAGAGAATGTTATCTTTTTGCATGGTCGGGTCTTCTACTGTTCAAATAAGGCATTTACGAATGCGTCAGGATTAAATTTTTCTATATCATCCGCTTTTTCTCCCAATCCGATAAATTTTACGGGAATGTTTATTTCATTACGCATGCCTAATACAACGCCGCCCTTTGCAGTACCATCTATTTTAGCAAGAAATATTCCTGTAATATCAACAGCTTGCTTAAACATTTTTGCCTGGGAAATTGCATTTTGCCCTGTTGTAGCATCGAGTACCATTAACACCTCATGAGGCGCCCCGGGAGATCTTTTCGAAATAACTCGTTTTATTTTACTTAATTCATTCATAAGGTTCTCATGGGTATGAAGGCGTCCGGCAGTATCCACAATTAATATGTCAATACCCCTTGAAATACTGGCTTCTAATGCATCATAAGTTACTGCTGCAGGATCAGAACCGGTTTGATGTTTTACGATATCTGCTCCGATACGTTTACTCCAAATATCCAATTGATCTGCTGCTGCAGCCCTAAAAGTATCGCCTGCAGCGACCATTACCCTTTTACCCTCTTTGATGAAAAGACTTGCAAGTTTTGCTATGGATGTAGTTTTTCCTACACCATTAACTCCCACTACCATAATGACGGTTGGGGGTGTGGGAGCATAATTAATATCGATTTGCCAGGACTGTAGATCTTCTTTTAATCTACTTTTTATGAAATCATGTATTTGTGTTGTTTCATTTATTGTTTTAGATTTCCATGCTTCATGTATTTCCTGCATGAGTCTTTGAACAGGTTTTACCCCTATATCTGCACCAATCAGGATATCTTCCAGTTCTTCAAGCACAGATTCATCGATAGTTCTTCTAAAAGAAAAAACACCTTTTAATCGGGACCAGAAACGGTTCCGGGTTTTTTCTAATCCTTTTTTTAGCTTTTCAGATTTGATCCTGTCTTCTATAACCGCCGTTTCTTGCAGGGATGGAATGGGTGTTTCGACCTCCTCTTCCATAACAGCAGTTTCAGATGAAGCCAAAGCTTGTTTTTCAGCATCATCTTCAGTTACAGCAGTTTCTGGCAGGACAGAAACCTGTTCTTCAGTTTCAATAACTGTCGTTTCTGTTGGAGTAGAAATGATTTCTTCAGTATCAACTTCTATAACTGCTGTTTCTGATAGTGCTGATACAGGTTTTTTTATAGCACCTTGCGTATCAGGAGTATCGGGTGAAATAGGGGATTCTTCGGTATCAATTTCAATAAGAGCAGTTTCTTCTTCGATAACAGAAACTTCAGGTTCGATGGGAACTAATCTTACAACACCATTTTCTATAATGACCGTTTTTCGAGATTCTACTGTGAAGTTTTTTAGCCGATACCAAAAGCTGACTCGCTTTTTTTTCAAACCCGTTTTTATCTTTTGAGTCTCTATCATTTCTATTTTATTGTCAACCATGGCTTTTTTGCCTTTTTTTGAGGCCAGTCCCATAGGTTATTATCTCCTCTATAGATTTTTACAATAAGAGCTGCCTTTTCAAGAACTTTGCATAATCGGTGTCCTTTGAATTGGAATCTATTTGTAAAACTAATATTAACAAATAATGTATAAGGTAAACCTCTTCATTGAGAAGAGCATTTTTGTCTAAGCTTATGAACAAACTCCTCTGGTACCGTAACTTTAGCAATGGGGGTGTCTATTTTTCTCTCTCCATGAAAATCAGAGCCACCGGTTACGGCCAAATCGTATTTTTCTGCTATCTTGAGATATTTCTTAATAGTTTGTGGGGAATGAGCTGGATAATATACTTCAATTCCTTGTAAACCGTCTTTTACCAAATCTTCAATAATGTGATCTCTTTGGGTGAGTCCCGGATGGGCCAGAACTGATGCTCCATGAGCCTCTTTAATCAATTCAATAGCCTCTCGTGGTGTAAACGTTTTTTTAGGAACGTATGCAGGCCCATTGTCCCCTATATATTTTAAAAATGCCTCTAAAATAGTGCTGCAATAACCATGTTTCCATATTACCTCTGCTACATGCATACGCCCTGGCGAGCCTTTCCCTGCTAAGGTAAGGACTTCCTCCGCATCAATGTCAACATTCAGGTTATGGAGTTTTTCAACTATAGTATAAATACGTTTTAACCTGTCTTCATGAGCTCGTTTTAACATCTTTTGCAGAGAGGTATTATGGATGTCGATAAAATATCCAAGGATATGAACCTCTGAAGGACTGAGGTATGAAGAGAGTTCTATACCAGGAATAATATTCAGGTTTTTATTATTTCCGTAACGGAGCGCAATACCAACACCCTCAATAGTATCGTGGTCTGTAATAGCGATAGTTGAAACACCAGACAGAAGCGCCTCATCAACTACCTCTTCAGGTGTCATTGTACCATCGGAGTAATTTGTATGTATGTGTAAATCGGAATTTCCATAATTAACTTCTACTATATTCTGGAAAACAGGATCAGAAACGTTATCTTTCAACTCTCCGTTTCCGAATTGTGTGTAGATCTTATCGAGAATTCCATTTACAAAAGTTCCTGAATTTTTCGTGCTGAACTTTTTGGCAAGCTCAATGGCCTCATTAATTGAAACCTTTGGTGGAATATCGTCCCTGTACAAAAGTTCGTAGACTCCTAAGCGGAGAATATTTTTATCAATAATGGCCATGCGGTGTAATTCCCAATGTTCTGTAACACTGGATATCTTTTCATCTATTTCTTTGAGATGTGACCGGCAACCGTCAACAAGCAATATGGCAAATCTATATATGTCAGGCTTATCTGTATTTTTTTTACAGAAGGTATCGACCTCATCAAATATTCCGTCACCACGCAGGTCAAGTTGATAAAGAGCTTGAAGGGCAAGTTCACGAGCAATCGTTCTATTACGCATAGAATAGTCAATTTTCAGTAAGAGCAATTAAAAAAATAAATCAATAAAAAATGCATTTCTTTATGGTTATAAGTAGGGTGCGGGAGAGGAGAGCAAAACAGGTAACTGATTAAACCTTTTTAGCTGATTTTATACAGGATTGTATTTGATCAAAAAGGTTTACCATTTCTATGGCTGATAAAGCAGCCTCTGCGCCTTTATTGCCAGTTTTTGCTCCAGCCCGGTCAATGGCTTGTTCCAAGGTCTCTGTTGTAATAACGCCATAAATAGTTGGAATACCGGTAGACAAACCAACCTGTGCAATACCTTTAGCTGATTCGCTTGCAATATAATCAAAATGAGGTGTTTCGCCGCGGATAACAGCGCCGAGGCAAATTACCGCATCATATTTTCCATTCTGTGCTACTTTAAGAGCGGCGCCTGGTATCTCATAAGAGCCAGGGACCCAGAAAATATCAATATCCTCTTCTTTTACACCGTGCCTGATAAGTCCATCTAGTGCACCATCCAATAAACGCTTTGTTATAAAATTGTTAAATCGGCTAACAACAATTCCAAATTTCTTCCCTGTGCCAATTAAATTTCCACAGAATTCAATACCCATAAGTTTCAGAGAGTTCCCCTCATAGATAGCCAAGAAAATAGATTGTTATATGCAAAATAGTAGCATATACCATGAAATCTTTCAAGGCTTTTCTCCTGAATTGTTTTCTTGTAATTTTAGAGGTATGTTTGTATGATAAACTGCTTGTTTTTTGTTATGGTCTCAAAGGAAAAATAAATCATAAGGCGAGAAAGAGAAATTTTTATGTGTATCGATTTATTATAATTCACAGAGGTTTGATGTGGAAAAGGTAACGAGAGAAGAAGAGATTGATGAAATCGAAAAAATAAGGATGACTTTAGGCGCACACCTTGAAGAGCTGCGACGCAGGGTGGTTTATTCCATTATCGCCATTGTTCTTTGCTTCGTATTCTGTTGGTTTTTTAAAGTGCAGATTTTGGATATAGCCAAAAAGCCCCATAGGTTTGCTATGGGAAAGGCAGGCCTTTCATCTGAGTTACAGGTGCTCAGCTATCAGGAGGGTTTTTATGCCTATATGAAATTGTGTTTTATAACATCGGTTTTTATCGCTTATCCGTTTGTCATCTACCAAATATGGCAATTTGTAAGGGCAGGGCTTTATAAAAAAGAGAAAAAATATATACTCCTCTTCCTTCCTATTTCATACCTTGCTTTCGTGGTAGGAGGAGTTTTTGGGTATTTTTTACTTATACCCTTTGGTCTGCAATTTTTAATCGGTATTCTTGGTCCGGGAATACAACCAATTATTACCATGCAGCAGTATGTTTCATTTGTGTTCATGCTGACTGTGGCATTAGGATTAGTATTTCAATTGCCTCTCGTTATGCTACTCCTGTCGAAGATTGGAATTGTTAGCCCTGACAAATTCATTGCATGGAGAAAGTATGCCATCTTAGTAATATTTATTATTGCTGCTATAGTTACTCCACCCGATCCTTTTACACAGACTATGACTGCAGTTCCCATGATCATTCTCTACGAACTAGGAATCCTTATCGCAAGACCTACAAAAAAAGGATTTATTCTCCTGGGTACCGCTGTTGGTTGTGGAGCTATTGCTGTGGTTGGGGTATATTTTTATTTTACCCATAGGGGTGGAGAGATTAATGTGTCGAATCCGTATGGGGATATTCAGATTTTATATCCGGGCGATAGAGGGTGGAAGAAGGTATCAGGCCATATGTCCTTTCAGAAAGGTATTACCCTGAAAACTGGCAAGGGAGGGAGAACCGTCTTATCTACAAAAAAGGGGGTGAATGTAGGGATGGACACAAATACTGAAGCGCATTTTTTTGATTCCTGGAAGATGCAACTAAAAACCGGTCAAATCCTCATTTCGATGAAGGAATCGGAAATACCCTTAGAAGTTGATACCCCGAATGGGCGGATACGGATGAATAAGGGTACTTTAAATATCCAGGCGAAGGATATTGTTACTATTGTGACAGCCGTAAATGGCGAGGCTACTCTATTGATAGAAGGGGAAGAGAAAAAATTATTGGAAGGACGGCAACATAAGATGTCCATAGGCGGCGAACCTGTGGATATTGGGGCTATTATCAATTGGTCAGAGGGTATAGTAACGAAATCTGATGAGCAAAAGTGATAAGATTATCAAGAGAAAACAGGAGAAAATACTTACCCTGAGCTTCTGTTTGAAAACGTTGATTCCCAAAAAGTTTCTCCTTCGGATTTAGAATTATACTGTTTTCTTTCCTCAACTTGAAAAACATAATAAGTAAATAATGGTTCAAGTAACAGAAGATACTTTTGAGTGTATTCTATCTACCTTCAATGAGCTACAAGAAATCAATCTTCAGGATGTAACCTTTATAGATCCTTACGGTATGGTTGGCCTTCTGGAATTAGGAGAATTATGTAAATCAAGGAATATTCGGAAAGTCATATATTTACCCCATTCAGAAGAAGTCCTTACATATCTTGAAAGGATGGATTTCTTTCGATTTGCTTATAACTATTTTGACCTCAGGCCTTCAAGACCGGAGATCTTGGAGAAATATCTGAGAAATTCGTATTCAGATGTCCTTCTTGAGATCACACCGATAGAAAAGTCAGATGATATCCATTTCATTGTTCGTAAGGTCAAAGAGCGTGCTCATGCAATCCTCAACAGGCATCTGCATTATAATGAGAGGGCAATTCATGGTTTTATCGTTGCACTTTCAGAGGTATGCCAGAATATCATTGAGCATAGCAAGGCCAGGGGGTTTGTAGGTATCCAGAAATATTTTTTCCAGAACATAGGTAAAAATGTTGTAAAGATTGCCGTTATGGATATTGGTATGGGATTTAAAAAATCCTTATCTGAACGGTTTACCTTAAAGAATGACCTTGATGCTATTGAAAATGCCCTCCTTCGCGGTGCATCCAGATTTGCAGAAAAAGGAAGAGGACACGGATTGGCTGCCGTAAGACGCTTTGTCAATCAATGGGATGGTAAACTCTCCGTCCGTTCGGGAACTGCGAAACTCTCTATAATACCTGAGTGGGCATGGGGAAGAGAGAAAGAATTCCATCTTACTTATTTTCCTGGCGCCCAGATAAACATCCTCCTGCCAGAAATTTAATTCTCATTTCTCCAAGATATTTTGTTTGACTTAGGTTCTATTTTGTTTATAATGAATTCAATTGAATCTATTGAATAAGTGTTGTATTCCTCTGAAGTCAGAAAAAACCGCTTCCTATATCTAAAATAATGACTCAACACTTTTTACCTCTCATAGATACTCCTCTGGAACAAAAATTCCTCAAAGCTATTATCTCTTATTATTTTCATGAAAATGATAAACTTGGTCTTGGACTTAGTAAGTCTCAAATAAGTACTGTATGTAAAGTACTTTTATGTGGGAGCGAGTCTAATTCTGACAATCCTCCGACGTGGCAAATCAATGAAGAAACAATATTGGATGAATATCATAAAAAAGAATTTGCAATAATGGATTATCTCCACATTGTTTCTCTTGAATTAAGAAAACAATTAGGGCAGTATGCAACACCAATTGAGATAGTGAGATATATAGTAAAATCGGTTGAATATATTCCATCGAAAAGTATTTTACAAAAGAGGCTTATAGACCCTGCCTGTGGTTCAGGTGCCTTTTTGGGAGAGGCATGCCGGGTTTACTTGAACGCCCTCAAAAAAGCTGCCATACCTATATCTGAATGGTATCCAATGATTATTTCGGCTATCTGTGGAATAGATATTGACCCAAAGGCTTGTTTCTTTGCCCGATTAAATTTGGCGATGCTCCTTGCGCCTCCCATCCTTGAATTTATCTCCAAGAATACTATCGCAAAATTAAAACCCCTGCCTATCCATTGTGCTGACACCTTGCATTTGTTAGCTTCAAGGAGAAAAAGTATTCCATTATTCTACGACAGAATCAGCATACCGTTAGAGGATCAATTTGATTTTGTTGTAGGCAATCCGCCTTATTATAAAATAAAAAATCTGGAACAAAATATAAAGAATACTTTTACGGAGTCTATTTACGGGCATCCCAATGCTTATGCCCTCTTTATTCATGCAGGTATTGAGATGTTAAGGACACATGGGAGATTGGGTTTCATAGTTCCCCGTTCAATGCTTTCGGGACTTTATTTTAAAAATCTCAGGGAGTTTATTGAAAAAAAAACAGCGATAAAGGAAATCGTTAATATCTCGGATCGAAAAAATATTTTTGATGGCGTCCTTCATGGTACGATGATTCTTTCACTGAAACGAGGGAAACAGAACGATGAGAAAATTAATATTTCTCTCGTGAAAACTCTGGAGGATATACGAGATCAGCATAGGGCAGTAATTGTTGATAGAAATGAAGTAGTCCAACAGCTTAATGGTACAACAGTATGGTTCGTAGCTGATTCTTTGGATGTATATAACATTCTTAGCAAGATAATTAAGGGAAGTCCTCTCTTATCTGGAAATCAAATTAATTATCGGGCAAAGACAGGACAGATTGTTTGGAACAGGGTTAAACCATTATTATCAACACAGAAAGAGCCAGATACCCTGCCGTTAGTATGGGCAACGGATGTCGGGAAGTTTAGTTTTTCTTTTAATAGAATGGGTATTGCAAGACCTTGTTTCCTGAAATCCAATTCAAAGACAAAACAGCTTATTGTTAAAGGCCTTTGTATCCTTGTTCAGCGTGTTACGGCAGATGAGCAACCGTCACGCATTATAGCTTGCATACCAGAAGAGTTGTGTAAAAAAGAGCACGATGGATATTTCGTTGAAAACCATTTGAATATTATTCAGCCTACAAATGAAAGTAATACAATCGATCTCTATTTTATCCTTGGCATCCTCAATTCAGATGTTGTTGACTTCTTTTTCCGTACCATGAACGGCAACACGCAAGTTTCGGCTACAGAGTTGAATCTTCTTCCCATACCAACAGGCAAATCCG
Organism: Candidatus Jettenia sp. AMX1; assembly: GCF_030263775.1. Classification (NCBI taxonomy): domain Bacteria; kingdom Pseudomonadati; phylum Planctomycetota; class Candidatus Brocadiia; order Candidatus Brocadiales; family Candidatus Brocadiaceae; genus Candidatus Jettenia; species Candidatus Jettenia sp. AMX1. The sequence goes on along the minus strand of NZ_SZPP01000001.1, from coordinate 87,863 downwards.
ATGATAAAATTGCAGAGATTGCTAAAGAAATTCAGGTAGTTGAGGAAGCAAAGAGAAAAAAGCTGTTTACAGAATTGAATGTTTTAGTGGCTAAAGCTTATGGTCTAAATATGAATGAGCTTCGCTTTATAAAGAATCACCTCAACGAGAGGAAATATGACAATTCAGGAGATTAAGACTGTTCTTGAGAAAATAAATTTTCCCCATCGGTTCGTTTCTGAACAAACAGCGGTATGCATAATGGCATTGTCCGATAAAACTGAAAGAAAGGGATTGTTAGCTGATCATAAAAGTTTGTGCGAAGGAGCCAGAATCCATGATATTTTGAATTTCGCTAGAAATGAATTGGGTAAACAGGTTGCAGAAAATACACGAGAAGCATACAGAAAGACCTCCCTTGCACCTCTCTTGAATTATGGTCTTGTGGTTAGGCATCAACTCAGCACTAATGACCCAAATACATACTATAGACTCCATCCAAATTTTGAACGTCTTTTTTCTGAGAAACATCCTGAAAAGCAGCAAAATCTTATTGCTGAGCTACAAATTAAATCAACAAAATTAAGAGAACGACACACACGTAAGGTATCTCAGTATAATACTGTTTGTGTACAAATAAATAGTGAAGATACCTTTTCTCTTAGTCCCGGTGCACACAACATCCTTGAAAAGGCTATCATTGAAGTATTTAGCCACGCTTTTTTAAGTAAGCTACAAGTGGTGTATCTTGGGGATACAGCACCAAGAAAAGGCTATCAAAATCGAGTATTAATGAGACGTTTGAATCTTCCCATTGATACTGCTGAATCATTACCAGATGTTATTCTTCTTTCTGAACATGAAAAACATCTTGTGATTGTTGAAGCAGTAACAAGCAGTGGTCCGATAAATCATATACGTCTTGAGCAATTACAGGAATTTACGCTAGAATCAAGTAAATTGGGATACAAAATCAGTTATATTACCGCCTTTCCTTCCCGTGCTGTTTTTAGAAGGTTTGTTGAAGATATTGCTTGGGGAAGTAGTGTATGGATTGAGAATGAACCAAATAATATTGTGCATTTTGAAGAGTTTGATGATAAATGAAATACAATCCTGAAACAGTAAAGATAGTTCCGAATGTCATTCAGAAGGAATTTGAATCTGAAGAAAATAGAAACAAGCATATAATTTCAAAAGTTCAAATAATGTTAACAGTCGCTAGTATTTTACTAACAGCAATAATTTTTCTTCTGAGAGCAGTGTTTGAACAAGATTGGCACAGATGTTTAACCACGCCATTACTAGTTTTTGCTATGTTTGTAATTATAGGATCAATACTTCTTTTTCTGAATATTATCCGTGTAAAGACCTTTCAAAGAATCGATTATGGGAAACTTATTTTTAACACGGAGCTAGAAAAAGAACCAGAAGAAGTTGGAGGTAGGCTGATTGCTACTTACGAAGATGCTTTAAAAATGAATGTTCGAGTTGTTGACGAATTGGTTGATACATTTAAAAAAGGCACTTTTTTAATTGAAGTTTCAGTTTGTTTATTTGCTGCTGTTTTATTTGTTATTTTAATTATATTTTTGAAAAATTTTTAGGAGACCATGCATGGGCAATAATGAAAATATTAGAGAAAAACCATCGGGAGAAAATAATTCACAGCAAAATTCAACCCAAAGTAGCCAAGACAAGCCTCAAAGCTATGGTACTGTTTCAGTTCAAAAAGAATTAAACAGATCAAAACCAATAAGTTATGGAACAGTATCGAGGAGTTACACAGAAGATACAAAAAACAATGTTACTATTGAAAAACCTCTGAAAGAGGACAATTAATAAAGTTTATGCAACTAGGATTGCCAGGTATAAACGATAATATTGATGTCAGAAGAAAGAACGTCCTTTCTTCTCCAAAATTTGGTGGCTCATGCGATATTGACTCAAAACCTTACCTAAAAGAATTAGGTGTTGAGATCGTTGAAAGAAAACAGCCGATACAATTCACATCGAATTTTGGCGAACATGTTCACAGGTGGGCTCCTTATATCCAGGGGTTTTCTGCTGCATTTGTACAATCAATACTCGACCAATATAAAGATGATTATAAATCACCCATTATTCTTGACCCCTTTGCTGGCTGTGGAACCGTCCTCACCCAAAGCAAACTAAATGGCTACAAGTCTACAGGAACTGAGTTAAATCCGCTCCTCCAATTTATTGCAGATGTAAAGGTTAATTCATGGGACATTGAACCTAAATTACTCCTGAAAATATTTTCATCTGTCCCTAAAGACTTGAAAACGCCTGCCCCTGAGTTTCTTAAATCTAAGAATCAATTCAATCCAGGAGTGCTAAGTAACTTAGAATTTCTCAAGGGCGGAATTGATGCTATTCCTACAAAAATCAAAGAACAAATGAAGGTCAAAAACCTTATCCTGCTTGCATTTTCTTCAATTTTGATCGATTGCAGTAATCTTAAAAGAACTCCATGCCTTGGATACTGGAAAGGCAAAAAAGTAGCCGACAACGCTCCATGGATACTCATGGAGCATAAGATTAAAGATATTTGCAAAGACCTTGAAATTCTTCAAACGAGATATAAAAAGAATATCTTTATAGAAAGTAATGTCTTACTTGTCAATGCGATGAAATACAGGCATGAGCACTTTTTTGATCTTGTCATTACCTCACCACCGTATATGAATGGACTTGACTATGTTATGAATTATAAGATTGAAATGGCATGGCTTGGTTTTACACAAGGGACAAAGGATGCCAAAAAAGTAAAGGATAGTCTTGTTGTTTGTGACAACGTTTCCAAAGGATTAATCAAGACATTTGCTCAGTCAAACGCTAAATATTCAAATGGTTGGATAGAAGAAATAAAAGCAAATATCGAGAAAAATATAAAAAGGAGAGGTAATTATCGCCGAAGCGATATGCCTCATATCGTACATAAATACTTTGATGATATGTACAAGGTCATAAGTGTAGTTACAAAATCTCTTAAATCAAATAGTCGTTTTATTCTTGTTGTTGGTGATAGCTTAATTGCCGATGTTTATGTGCCTACAGATTTGTTGTTAGCTAAAATCGGGACGGAGCTTGGACTTACCATTGAGAAAATAGAAAAGGCACGAGATCGCCGGTCCGGCCAGGTAAGAAATTATAGACTGAGAGAAACAATAATTACTCTAAAAAGAAACTAAAAGGAATACAAGATAATGGAAGATAAATTTGGATATCATCAGGATATAAAAAATGGTGATGGAATAATTAGGGCGAGAACTACAGGCCATTTACGTTCTTGGGATATTCCGAAAACAATGCAAGCATTGGGAACACTAAAGAAAGAATGGGGAAATCTTGAATATCCAGGTATCTACATCCTATTTGATGCTACATCCAGGAAGGTAGATATTGGAGAAGCAAAAGATGTTTGTAGCAGGCTTAAAACTCACTTAAATTCTCCTGAAAATAAAATTAAATATTGGGATAGGGCTGTCATTATCAATGATGGTAGATCGGCATTGCAGTCTGATTTTAATGATTCCGTCATAAGAAAATCATTGGAATTATATTTAATTTCATTATTCAAAGCAAACCGATATGCAGTTGTTGCACAAGGAGAACCACAGAAACATAATCCACAGCAAAGATCCTTATTTCAGGCACTGAAGGATGAGTTTGATTTTCTCCTTATGAAAAAGAATTTGATTGTTAAACTCCTTGAAAAGCCAGGACAGGAGGAAGTTCATAGAGATGAATTGAAGACAATATTGGAAAAGAAAGGCTATAAACTTGATAAGTGGAGGGCAGACGAAGCCATTTTAAACGGTGAAAAAACATACATTAGACCTGGGAGTCCTAAACCTAAAGATAATCCAAAATATTGGCAAATTACTTTCCGTGATAGATTTAAGGATTCTTTACAAGCAGGAAATGGTTACCTTTTAGTTCCAAGAGGTGGTGTATTACTTATTCCTCTTAAGGAAGTTCAAAAGGTTATAACCGACCTTTCAAAATATAAGCAAAATACCATAGATGTTTATGTAAATTTCAAAGAAGATACTATCAACCTATCCTACACAACTAACATGATAGATATACACAATTTCGATTAGCAAAGTTAGTAAAATAAGCAAAACATGCAATTAAATAATCTTATAAAACCATTTATAAGAACTGGAGTAAATACTATGAGTGAAGAAAGTGTAATAACCCTCAATGATAAAAAATTATATCTTGCAACCTTCGAATTCATCTGCGGTGAATATGGACAAGTATTTGAAAAGGCCTTTTATGCAAAGGATGAAGAAACCTTAGAAAAGAAAATTCACAAATATCTTTTTAATTGCTATGGCAAAGGAAATATGTCTGAAATAAACAGAAATGTTTATTACTATTGGAATGGCGAGGTTGCAGTCAAAAATCACGGATGGGAAGAAATTACAGGTATCGAGCAACTTGTAGATAAACTCCTTCAATTATAACGAGAAGATATAGTAATCTCAAAACAAAATGTCACAGAGTAGAGTAAAATTTCCCAGAAAGTACAGATCAGTTTTTCCTCATCCCAAAAGAGACGGAGTGATAGAGTATCAAGTTATTGTTTAGTCAAGGGTGGCGCTGACAAATTTTGTTTGTCAGTGTGTTATATTCCCTACCCACGTGGGTATTGAAACAAGCACGGACAAACGGAGTTTGTCCGTGCCACCCAGAAAACCGCTTACATAAAATGGAAATTCCTATATAATCGTAACTATTCAGCATGATTTTGTGGCCTACCATCTATGGCATAGAACGGTCAAAATCACATAAATTAGATATAAGTTGTACCGCTATTATAGACAGAAAGTGAAATTCAAGGGTTTTTTGCCATATATAGTGTTTTTTGCTCAAACTACCTGAATAGTTACATATAATCAAGATATTTTTGTCTCATAATCCCGAAGGGATGGTATGATTATAGCAAAAAAGCAGAAGAAAGGATTTGAACCCCGAAGGGGTGGCATAGAAAACCCGTGTATACCTGCCATTGCCTGGGAATTTGCCGTTGTCTTCTGATAATTATTTCACCCCTTCAAGGTTATTGATTTTGCGGTTATTCATTATCTATAATCATGACAGCCCTTCGGGCTTGAAATAGAGATCATCTTCATTTTATCTGTTATCACTTCTGAATTATAGGGCATTTTTGTACTATTTGTACTATTATGATCTCGAAAATAAAGCGACATTTTGTTTTAACATTACTATAACTATAGTAAATCTCGTCCGGTGTTTTTATTCATATGACAAAGACTTTTAATGAAAAACTGGCTTTTATTGAGGACTCAAAATTCCCTTCAACGCGATTCCAGGGCAGTAAGCTTAAGATTGCCGATTGGATATGGGAAGGGATAAAGGATTTGGAATTTCAAACGGCTTTGGACGCCTTTGGCGGAACGGGCAGCGTGGCTTATATGCTTAAGCAGAAGGGGAAAATCGTTACCTATAATGATATATTGAAATTCAATTATTATGTCGGGATGGCGTTGATAGAAAATGATAGTGTTACTCTTTCCAGAAAAGATATAGATTTTCTTTTTACGAGACACGCGGGAATAATCTATCCCGGTTTTATAGCGGAAACCTTCAAGGATATCTATTACACAGATGAAGAAAATAGCTGGATAGATATGGTCGTGATAAATATCAGATTACTCAATGATACCTATAAACAAGCCCTGGCATATTTTGCTTTATTTCAGGCCTGTATTGCCAAAAGACCGTTTAATCTCTTTCATAGAAAGAATCTTTACTTGAGATTTGCTGATATTAAGCGGAATTTTGGAAATAAGGCAACCTGGGATACACCTTTTGAGGCTCATTTTAGAAGATTTGTTAAGGAGGCAAACAACGCTGTCTTTTCTCATGGACAAAAGAATCGAGCATTAAACCTTGATGTCTTTGATGTGAAAGAGGATTTCGACCTTGTATACATTGATACGCCTTATATTTCAAAGAAGGGTGTTGGTATCGATTATCTTGGGTTTTATCATTTTCTTGAAGGCCTTGTAAATTACGAGACTTGGCCTGATATGATCGATTACAGGTCAAAGCATAAGAGGTTAAAAATAAAACCATCAGTTTGGGCTGATAAAAATAAGATCCATGCTGCATTTGACCAATTGTTTCAAAAATTTCGGGATAGTATTATCGTTGTTTCCTATCGTTCCGATGGGATTCCTTCTGTAGAAAAACTTGCAGAGATACTCAGTAAGTATAAGAGAACGGTACATGAGATACAGAGGAAGAATTATAAGTACGTTTTAAGTAAAAATGAGATAGAGGAAATTCTTTTCATAGGGGAGTAAAGAGCATGGCAGCTATTATTTGCATTGATTACTATCAAAAAGAGCAATATCAGTTACTACTACAAACGGCAACTGATAGGGATAAGCTTGATGCTACGTACGATGGGTGGCTCAAGTCTTTTAGAAAAGCCTTTTCAAGTATAAAGAAAAGCGGGTTTGAGCCCGTAAAAGTAAATGTTGATGTAAAAGAGTTACTTGCCTATTGTATCGTGCAGGGTCTTGAAAATAATGCTATAACGCGCTCACAGTTCTGCGCAGATTTAGCCAAAGAAGGTAAATGGGAAACGATTGAAAACAATTGATCCTAAAATGCATTTATATAATTTGTATACATTTTTGAAAGAAGAATTAAAAAATGGTTCAAACGATCTTGTGACAAGACCATCGGGCCAGGTAATAAGGGAACGTGTTGAGAGGGACATTGTAAAAGAGGAGGATGGAGCTATTATTGCCCTTGATTTTTCAAGGATAGGGGTAATTGATTACTCATGCGCCGATGAGATCGTGGCAAAGCTCATATCAAGGCTTTTAAGTGGTGAATATGGAGATAAATATATTGTACTTGTTGGTTTAAATGAGAATCAAAAAGAGAATATAGAGGTTGCCCTTGATAGAAAAGACCTTGCCGTAATTGCGAAGATGGAGGATAAAGGGAAGATTCTTATGGGAAAATTACATAACTATCTTCAAGATACGTTAGATGTTATCTTGAAAAAAGGCAGAATAACAGCAAAGGATCTCTCAGAGATTAAGAAGCTTGAGGCTAATACCAGTGGTACAAGGTTGTTAAATCTTTATAAGAAAAGGCTGGTAAAAAGAGTTGATGAGGTAGTGGCGAATGGAAGGGTATGGGTATATGAAGAGATTTAACCTAATGTTTAGGAATCTCAATTCTGTAGGGTAACCTTTTGGGGTTGTTATCCCTGGCCATGCATGCAGGCGTGGAGGCAAGGCTAAAGCCTCGTCCTACATCTCCGTTTTTTTAGGGAATGCCTTCCGGAGAAGCGTCTCCTTGTCTTTTTCAATCTGTGCCTTGAGTTCTTCCACGGTTTCAAATGGCATTTCATCCCTTATTTTAAAGAGGAATTGTACCTCAAGATCCTGCCCGTAGAGTGAACCCTGGAAACCAAGGATGTGGACTTCAATCTCCAGTGTTTCACCCTCATCAGGAAAGGATCCTTTTGCAAATGTTGGTCGTAAGCCTATATTGGTCAATGCCGGATAATCTTGTCCAGTGTAGTGGACTTTTGTTCCGTAAACGCCCCTCGGTGGTCTTACTTCATGATGTAGATTCAAATTGGCCGTAGGATAGCCCAATATCCTTCCTCTACCAGATTTCTTTACTACGGTGCCCAGAATAGAAACAGGTCTGCCGAGCATACCTTCCGCCTTCTCTAACGCTCCTTCTAAAATTGCCTGGCGGATAGCCGTACTACTAATTATTTGATCTTTGTATATTACCGGTGGGCACTCATACACTTCAAAGTTATAGGTATCTGCCAAGGTACGGACCAATGTTATATCTCCCTCACGGTCTTTCCCAAAACGGCAATTGAATCCCAGAACAATGCATTTTACACCAAGCCAGCCGACTAATATCTCATGGATAAAATCCTCAGCAGTCATTTGTGCAAGTTTTGGGGAGAAATTAAGTATTATAATATAATCGACCCCCAGACGCTCAAATAATACCAATCGATGTTCTAAAGAGGTGATAAAGGAAGGATGCCTGTTCTCCAGAAGACTTTTCGGATGACGATCAAAGGTGATTATTACCGATTCACCCTTTTTCCCCGAAGCGTAATGCCTTACGCTCTCAATAATTTTTTGATGTCCCCGGTGTACACCATCGAACATCCCAAGGGTTACCACAGGATTGTGAATTTTTCTGGTTAATTCCTTTATCCCATAGATCTTTTCCAAGGTTTGTTTTACTCAACAGGCTTTCATTTTATTGAAATTTTGTGTATATCTCCATGTGTCGGTTAATATCGGTCTGCCATTCGGAGATGAAAGCTTCTTGTTTCTCAAACAGGTATCGCTTGGCTATGTTCTCTTTATCTTTTTCAAAAGCGCTTTTATCAGCAGGTTTTTTATCAATTACCTCTAAGATATAGCAAGCCTTTTCCCCCAAAGGTTCTACTGCAACCCCTCGTTGACCGGGTTTCAATTCAAATGCTTTTTTTGCCACATTTGGTCTGTCCTCTTTGAGTGCTTCAATATACTTTGAGTCTTTGTTAAAAAGCTTTATAGGACGAGTAATATAATCGATTTCAGAAACGGGAATATCGATTTGCCCGCATTCTGCCTTTATTGATTTTACCATGTCATCAAAAGAAACCGTCTTGGCAGCTGTTCCCGCATGTTTCTCGGCAACTTCCTTAGCTCTGAGCAAGGCCTTTTCCAGCTTGAGGCCAGTTACTACCTGATTTCGTATTTCTTCCAAAGGCGCCGGCGCCGGTAGTTTTTTATCAATAACCTGGAAGATAACCTTGCCTTCTACAAAATCAAAAGGGACAGAAGGTTCGTATTTCTCTCTGTCGAAAGCTGCCTGAATAATCTGATCTGATCCGGGGAATATTTCTAATAAATCATTCTCGGTAAGAAATTCATTCCCGGTTTTTTTCCCTTTCGGAATTTGATAGGTTACTTTATAGGTATTTGCTAGATCCTTAAAGCTTGAGCGCTCTTCTTTATCAATAGATTCGTATATTTCTTCGTCTAGCTTCGTCATAATTTCGGTAGTCTTTTCTATCGCCTTTTGCCTTACAAGGATCTTTTGGATATCCCCCTTTACTTCATCAAAAGATTTGTAGGTCGTTACGGTTTCCTCTTTGTGTTCCTTACCTTCGTCACTGTTTTTCTTCTTTTCTTTCTTCTGATTGTTTTTATTTTCTTCACTTACGGTCTTATCCGCCTTTGTATCTTCAGGTTTTGTATCTGCTTCTGTAATCTTAAATTGAACTTCCTTGTTGTCCTCATAATATTTTTCCATTTCATCCTCTGGAACGGACACCTGTTTTTCCATGTCGTCAAATTTTGCTATCAGACACTCCATCTTAACTCTTTCCGGAAGTTTGTAGCCTGGTTGATGGGATTCCTCGTTGTATTCATTATTTTTGTATTTCTCATAATGGGAGCGGATTTCATCCTCCGTTACATTGACAGAATTTAGAAAGCCGCTGGCCCTCAAAGTAAGTGCTTTGAACTTTACCTGCTCATTTTCCATGGAGTATCTTTGCCAGGTTTCTTCCGTTGTCATTTTTGTTGATGCGCGCATTGCAGATTCCAGCTTTTCAACGAGTAATGCTTCCCTTAAGGTACGCTCTATATCATCCTGATTAAGCTTGAAATTGCTACAGAGGAATTGTATAAGGCTATATTTATTCATATTCATTCCCGTTCCGAACATCTGAAAGGCAAGTCTCTGAATACCCTCTTCGATCTCTTGTGTTGTCACCATAATTCCCATTCGCTGGGCTTCTTCCACAAATATGAGTTGTTTCCATACTAACGAAACAATAGATTCGTTTGCCTGTGAGAAGAACAATCTTTGCCATCTGCGCAACATATCTGCAAACTCATTTTGGGTAATTTTCCTGCCAAGCACCTTTCCAACGGGTTTTTTAGGTATCATTTCCATTGCAGAGTAACTGACACCCCATACAACCATTGAAAAGATCATGATGATATAAACTGTTTTCTGATGTCTTCTGAACCAAGAACTCGAAACCATATCTCCTTATTTTCCTCTTAATTGAATAGTATCAATAGTGAAATTGAAAAGTTATAATAAAAATATTATTTTATCCATAATTTTTATAATTATCAAATGGTTTTTTGCAGTGATCAAAAAAAATATCTTGACACTTCTTACAACCTCTGATTAAATTCTTCATTTTGAGGTTATAAATATTAAAGATGGCAAAAACAAAAAAAAATATGGTAATTGTTGAATCCCCTGCAAAGGCGAAGACGATTGGTAAGTTTCTTGGCTCGTCTTTCTTTGTCTGTTCATCGATGGGGCATGTGCGAGACCTGCCAGAAAAGAAACTATCAGTTGATGTGGAAAATAATTTTACACCTGAATATAAAGTAATTCCCAGCCGAAAAAAATTAGTTTCAGAATTGCTTGGTGATTCAAAGAAAGCAGACGCTATTTATCTCGCATCCGATCTTGATCGTGAAGGGGAGGCTATCGCCTGGCATCTATCTCAAGTTCTTGAATTACCCGAGAAAAAGGTGCATCGGGTTACCTTTAATGAAATAACAAAAGACGCTATCCTGGAAGCCTTTAAGCATCCTAACCCTATCAATATGGCTAAGGTGAATGCCCAGCAGGCGCGAAGGATACTTGACCGACTGGTAGGTTATCAGTTAAGTCCTTTACTCTGGAAGAAGATTACGAAGGGGCTTAGCGCCGGTCGTGTTCAATCCGTTGCTGTTCGGCTCATTGTGGAGCGTGAAAAAGAGATTAAGGAATTTACACCACAAGAGTACTGGAAGATTACTGCTGAATTAAAGCGCATCTCAGAGAATACAGATAAACCTGAAGATAGTAAGGCTTTTAAGGCCATTCTTCAAAAATTTAAAAATGAAAATATTGAAATAAAAAATGAACAACAGGCGAAAGGCATTGTTGATGAACTTCAAAAGGCAGAATATCGTGTTGCGAGCGTAAAGAAGCAAACGAAACGTAATAACGCACCACCGCCCTTCACAACAAGTCTTTTACAGCAGCAAGCGTCTACGCGGCTGCAATTCAGTGCAAAAAAAACAATGCTTATTGCCCAGCAGCTTTATGAAGGTATTGACATAGGTACACAGGGTACTGTCGGACTTATTACGTATATGAGGACGGATTCTTTCCATATCTCAGAACAAGCGCTTTCATCCTGCCGGATACACATTGCTGATACCTATGGTAAGGATTATCTCCCGGAAAAACCTAATATACATGCATCCAATAAACAAGGCACGCAAGGCGCCCATGAGGCTATTCGGCCTACTGTGGTAGAATATACGCCTGAATCTATAAAGGATTTTTTAACAAAAGACCAATATAAACTGTATGAACTGATATGGAAACGGTTTGTAGCCAGTCAGATGCAACCCGCTCTCTATGCTGTGACAGACGTTGAAATAATTTCAGGATTGTATACCTTTAAGGCTAGAGGGAGGGTATTACTTTTTGATGGTCATACCCTCATTTCAGGACACGAGATAGATAAGGATGAACAAATCCTCCCGCCGTTGGAAAAGGATCAAGGGCTTGAATTAATAACATTATCACCTACCCAACATTTTACTCAACCACCTCCACGTTTTACCGAGGCTTCTCTTGTTAAAACTTTAGAAAAGATGGGAATAGGGAGGCCAAGCACTTATGCTACCATTATCTCTACAATACAAGATAGGGGATACGTCAAACAAGAGAAACGTGCGTTCTATGCCACGGAATTAGGGATGTTGGTTACTGAAAAGCTCATTGAGCATTTTGCTAAAATAATGGATGTAAAATTTACTTCCCATATGGAAGGAGAACTTGATAAAATTGAAGATGAAAAAATTGATTGGCTTACGGTGCTGAAAGAATTTTATGATCCTTTTAAAATGGATTTGGAAAAAGCAATGGGAGAGATGAAGAGCGTAAAGGGTACTCCTGAAGAAAGTAATCAAGTCTGCACTTTGTGTGGGCAACCTATGGTTATACGGTGGGGGAGGCACGGGAAGTTTTTGGGATGCTCAGCGTTTCCTAAATGTAAAAGCACTCTTCCTCTCGATGAGAAAGGTGAGCCAGCACAACCTGAAACGACCGAGCAGAAATGTGAAAAATGCGGCAATACTATGGTTGTGAAGACTGGCCGGCATGGAAAATTTCTGGCCTGTTCCGGATATCCGGAGTGCAAAAATACAAAATCTCTTAGTGGTGAGGCGACAAAGGTTGAACCAACCGATGAAAAATGTGAGAAATGTGGAAGTTCTATGGTTATTCGCTTTAGTAAGAAAGGCCGGTTCATGGGTTGTTCTGCCTATCCCAAATGCAGAAATATTAAGCCTCTTCCTACGGGAGTAAAGTGCCCTCAGGAAGATTGCGGTGGCGACTTAATACAACGCAGATCAAAACAAGGCGGGATATTCTTTGGATGTAGTAAATATCCGGAGTGCGACTATATTACAAAAGAGCTGCCAACGATTCCCCATGTATCCGAAGAGAAATAAGGAATAAAGAATGAATACTATCGGTGATTGATCTTGGTGTTCAGGTTTCAGGAATTATTCAAAACAAATAAAACTTCCTAATGATATTCCTGTAAGATATTTCTTTGGTTTCATTTATTTTAGTGTTACAAATCCTTTGTTTTTTACAAATATACTTACTGCCCCGGTCTTATCTAAGAATTCATCCATAAGCGCCATAAATTCTATAACGGAGTCTACTTCTCTCGTTCCTACTTTTGTAATCAAATCACCGGGTTTTATACCCGCATGTTCAGCCGGGCTATCTGATTCGACATCAACGACCAGGACACCTTTCTCACCCTCGAAACCTAGTGATTTTGCGATTTCAGGAAGGAGCTCATTTACTACCAACCCTAAAGAAAATTTTGTTGGCTCATCCAGTTTTTGAATAGCAGTATAACTTTTGCCTGCAAGATCTTCCGGTTGTGGTTCCACCACAACTTCTAACGCATTTTCTGCACCATCCCGTATGATCTTTACAATAATCGCTTTGTTTACCTTTGCATGTCGAATAGCATGCTGAAGATCTGTTGTATTTTCAATTTTTTTCCCATCTAATTCTGAGATAATATCGCCGGGAAGAATGCCAGCCTTTGATGCAGGGGTATCACTCCAAACTTCTAAAACAAATGCTCCCTTTTCTATTGGTAACTGTAAACGATGAATAATCTCCTTTTTGTTTTTTAGACCAAGTACCCCTGCCAAATCGTCATTAATATCGTGAGTTCCTACACCCAAATACCCTCGTACGACAGTTCCTGTAGTTATGATATTTTCAGCTGTTTCTTTTGCAATACTAGCAGAAATGGCAAATCCTACACCCTGAAAACCTCCGGACCGAGTGGCAATAGCGGTATTCACTCCAATTATTTCTCCCCTAAGGTTAACAAGCGGTCCTCCACTGTTTCCAGGATTAATAGCCGCATCCGTTTGAAAAAAGTCTTCATAAATAAAAGGGAGCACAAATGGGATAACGTGAGTTCTTCCTTTGGCGCTGATAATACCCATAGAAACTGTTTGGTGATACCCAAAAGGACTACCAATTGCAATAACCCAGTCGCCCACTTGTACATCTTCTGAATTACCGAATTTAACCGGTAAGCAACCTTCTGCTTCTATTTTGATAACAGCAAGATCGGTATTAGGGTCGATACCAATGATCTTGACGCTTTTATATTGTTCTCCATTATAGGTAATCACTGTGATTTCATCTTCAGAAAAACCATCGATAACATGGTTGTTCGTTAAAATATAACCATGCTCTTCTACAATAATACCGGAACCTAGCCCTTTTTTGGGTATATCTTCCATGTGAGGATCGCGTTTAGATGGAAAATGCTGCGATGGGGGGATGGGTTCTGTTTCGGAAGTGCCGCCAGGATCCCGTTTTTTTTCCGTACTTAAACTGACAACTGATGGACTGACAAGTTGTGAGACTTTCCGGAATGTCTGGATAAGTGGCTGGGTTATCTTTTCAAGCTCTAATAGTTCTTGCCTTAATTTATCAACCTCATTATTTTGGTTTGCAAAAGTAAGGGGATTATTGAAAAAATAGAGGAGGGTTACTACCACAAATAAATAAAACATTCTTATACATTTACATTTCATTTTTTTTCTGTAGGAACTTTCAATTTATAAACTAAATATCCGCTACCTGCAAATATGCATACATTTACGAAAAAAGTTAACATAACAATCCTTTTAGCTACTATAGGATTGTTTGTTCTGTATACTCTTGAAACAGCGTTAAAGGTAAAATATATAATTGAAATATATGCTAAACATAGTAACGCAATCAAGATGAATTTTTTGAACGGTTTCATGTAACTGAATTAAATTTACTGCTGAATTATGTTTAATAGACAATAATTAAGAATTTATATTCAGGGATTTGCTGGAAGTTCGGTTTTCTTTTTTATCTCTTCTTTTATATCCAACTTTACCATTTCCAGTCGGTTGGCTAATTCAATTTCAGCTTTCTGAATATCATGTATCTGCTTATTAAAATTTTCCTCAACAGTCTGATAATTAGCCTTTAAATTGCAAATATTATCATGCATAATTTTGACCAATAGTTCTATCTCTTTTACATTTTGCTGAATATCCTTGCCATGTACCTTTATGTTATCCACTTCGCTATGCAGCCTATTCCCATCGTTTACCAATAATGAAATAGATTTGGATACATCATCAATCCTTTTTTCCAACATCTGATTTGTTTTAGAAAGCTCGGCTATCTTGCGATCAGTATCCTTTTGCCATCCTTTTGAAGCAATACTGCATCCATATGAAAACAACGTTAAAAATGAGATACCAGCACATATTATTACCTGTTTTTTCATTGTTCGTGATAATTATAATTCAATTGTGTATAAACACAAAGATAAATTTTTTAGAAAAGGGGAACTTTTTTTGGGGTATGGATGTTTTTATTAGTAATTGTTCTCCTTAAGGCAAGCTGACTTTTCGCTTTCCTCCTTTTCTTCGAAAGTCAGCTTGCCACTTTTAATAGACTTTTTACTAATTTTCTCATATCAAAAATACTTGGTCTTCAATATACTGTACAGGCGTATCATAAAATATATAATCAGGAATGTACTCGATAATCTCTTGTTCAATTGCTTTTTATATTCTTTGTGTTATAATAGGGAATAGTTTTATACAGTTCTTTTCTTTCAATAGTTTATAAATAGGGGGCGAAAGGATTCGACCGGATACGTTGAGGTATAGGCGGCGTATTGAGGTTGTCAGGCGGCCTCATTAAAAACCTGGCAAAATGATTTAAATGCCGAATATCCAATGGCAATGGCTGCTTAAGTGTAGCCACGTTTAATTAACCTTACCTGCGAGATTAATTAAACGACAACGAGCAGGATAGTTTAGTTCCTGTGCTCGGTGGGAACTAAGCGAACCTTTAAACGGAGCTAGTCATGAGAAATCCTGTCTATTGGAGTTTTTAATGGCGAAATTAAAAAATAGACTATGTACGTAGAAACCTATGCTGAAATATCCAGGGACGCGGGTTCAATTCCCGCCGCCTCCACCATAACTTATTAATAATTAAGGACTTATAAAAGCAGTTTTACATTCAGTGACAGGCTGGTGACGGCCTTATCTTTCAACGACAAATTCGATATGTAATTTTCAACTTCCCCCAATCGCTGTGAGCATATTTTCCGTGGCCTAATAGATGTGATCCACTAAGAAGTGGTACCCCTTTCAGGAAAAGAAGCTGTTAAAGCTTTTCAAAAAATAGTTTGGCAGATTTAGGTCCAGCACTTATTTGTAAACATCTCCTCTTGCTTCCTCAGCAGCCTTTATTTGTTCCATAAGCTCATTACTTGATAAAATTTCAAATGTTGCCTCTGCATCTTCTTTTTCTTTGAGATAATTGAGAAAATCAATAGCAACTTTTACCTTATCCTCTCTGATGACACATTAAGCGAGCGGCATGACACACCTTTTATGGCACACTTCTGAGACATGTCACATTCATTATTCTTATTTTGAATAACCTGCTCTTGATTGCCGCATAATATTTTTTAATAAAAACAGTAAGAAAATTGAAATCAAAAAGAGTAAAATTTACATAGCGGTAAAATTTAAAATAAGATTTGAATGTGCAATATTTTAGAATATACCCTCAATTTAAAAAAAAATAACCACAACGTATATCATACCCATCCATTATCCTTATAGTTTATTTTGATCCAGACCCATCCATCGCTTTTCATGGTATATTTTTTGATATAACAAATGTTTAATCTTAGAGCTAAAGCAAAATTTGTCTTAGAAATAAGGTTTTCTCCGTTGTTCATCATGTGTCTTTAGCAGATATTGTTCGGTAACTGGTTTTCCCAGGGTGAATTTTTTCTAAATTATATGGTAATTCGAAACATATTATACGGAGATTAGATATGGGCAGCATGTATGGATTTTCAGCACAAAAACGGATCAATAATCCCGCCATCATACTTGATAAAATGTTCAGGGCTATTCCCTCCCCATGTTTATCGGCCAATCATCAGTGGACTACACGAGAAGGACTCGTAGGTCTTGGAACAACTTATCCTGCAAAAGCCAGTGCATCCAAATATTATGCTGAAGATTTATCAAGCGGTATGTATTGTATTTTTGATGGTATTATATACCGCGATAATAATGATCTAAACAGAAAGAGCCTTGTAGAAACTGATGGAGCTGCTTTTTTACTTGAGCAATATCAGAGATCAGGGACTAATTGTTTAAGGAATATCAATGGCAGTTTCAATGTAGCCTGGTGGGATGAAAAAGCACATCGGTTAATTTTAGCTAATGATAAGTTAGGTCACAACCTCTTATTTTTGGGTATTCGGGATAACATCCTTGTCTTTGCATCCATGCTGGCACGGATTATGGCAACCGGCATTTTATCCTCTGATATAGATATAGAGGGGTTTGCTGATCTATTAAACTACGGATACATTCTGGGTGAAAGAACCCTTTTCAAAGATATCCATGTTCTGCCACCCGCCAGTTTTCTTACCTGTGAAGGAGGTAAGGTATGCATCAAACAATATTGGCATTTGAATCAGGTGGAATCTCATGGAAGGTATGATAAACAACGGTTAGATGAACTGGAGAATACTTTTAAATTAGCAGTAAAGCGTTCTATTCTGCCGGATAAAACATGTGCTATTGACCTGACAGGAGGACTTGATTCACGGTGTATATTAGCAGCCGCTGTAAACCAACGATTACCATTTATTACCCATACCGGTGGCCAACCGGATACTACGGATGTCGTAATTGCCAAAAGATTGTCTGCTCAAATTGGAGTACAGCATTGTTTTGAATCAATTAACCCACAAATGTTAAGCGAATGGCTCGTTCCTATGGTACTTTATCAAGGGGGTATTTTTGCAACCATTCATTGTCACCCTTGTCAACTTCTCTATTCTCCGTTACCATTCGATGCAATAGTGCAGGGAACCGGAGGAGAATTTGCCCGGGGCGCCGATTGGGTCTCTCCCGGCGACCTCCGTATCAGCAATCTTACTACTGAGTTTATCATGCGCCGCTTATCATCAAGAACAGCTCAATGCCTAAACATGGAGCAGCTTTGGAAACGGGAATTCAGATTCATCGGCATGCATGCTCCGCGCGAACATTTACATAGCTTACTTGCGGGATACAAGCCAAAAGATTCTCCTATTGCTGTTATGAAGTACCTTTCTCTTAACGAACTTGGGCGTAAATTCCTCAATAAGGCAATTTTAATTGCGCGTGGCAGCAAGGGTGCATATTTTCCCTACTTTGACCATCAATGGGTAGAGGCTATCGCCTCTATTCCCATATCTGAACGAGTAAACAATAGAATACAAACTGATTTAATTAAGAGGCTTTGTCCCGAAATCAAAGATATCCCCTATACCCATGATCCTTTTCCTCTGCTAGCTCCTTTGTGGAAAATCCTTATGAGAAAAGGGTATAGAGTAGTTAAACGAAGAACGTTACAAAAGTTACAATTTACTAATATTAATCCTGATGAAGTTCCCAGCACCTATTATTTTCGTTGGTCCCGTAAGGAAATGTACAATACTTTCACTGAACTCCTCTATAATCCTCATGCTGCATTTCGAACCTATCTTAACTGGAAAACCGTTGAAACCTTGCTCAATCAGCATTTTACAGGCAAAAAGAACTGGGAAATCCTTGTAGCTGCTCTGACCGTATTCGAAATCTCTCATAAACTATGGGTAGCTCCCTATAAACCTTACACCGATGACCATGTTATTCCATTATTTTTACCATCTGATTTGAAAAAAGCGATTTGAAAAAGCCTGTTAATATAAACAAGTTTACTGTATGGCAAAATGGATGAATACCATAATAAATTTTGTAGCGTAATACTAAGGCAATTAATTATGAACAATACAGAATTAAAGGAATTTATACTTACTGTTAAGCAAACTTGCCGGAAAACATCTTATTCACCTCGTGGGTTTCTTTCTCCCATAAGATTGTTGTACCGATTACTACAGCAGTTCGACCGTAAATTCAGAGTTAATGCATGGGTTATATCAGGAGATAGATCACTGAAAACATCCATTACTACTATCTTCACAGGAAATAAAAAAAATAAAAATTATCTTAATAATCTGCTATTCAATAATCTCTGTAGCGAGGTTCATATTGGCAAAATATGGAGATGGAATAGTATCAAAATTGTTCATAAAAAACCTCCGGGTTGTTCTCTCAGAATTTCAGAGATTCATAAGAATTCCCGCAAATTACCCGGTAATAAGGCAAGTTTCTTTATCCCATGCTGGGTTGGTGGTGAGGCGGATCTCTCAGCAGACATTTCAACTATTATCCATAAAAAGAGCCTTAATTCAGATCTGAATAAAATAAAACAAGGTAACATACAATTCGAGATTACCAAAGAGAAGAGCCGGTTTGATAATTTTTATTATACTATGTATTTGCCCTATGTTACCCGTGTTCATAAGAATAGAGTTATACCATTGTCATACGAGACGATGAAAAAAAATTTTAAAAGATGTGATTTACTTATGGTTAAAAAAGATAGTGAGTTTATTGCAGGCCAACTGATTATTTATAATAATGATATACCGCGTCTTTGGTTTACAGGTCTTAAAAATGGTAACACTGATTATTTAAAATATCACATAACAGGCGCAATGTATTATTTTGCTATGACTTATTTGAAACAAAAAGGTTGCAAAAGAGTCCATTTTGGATTAACAAGGCCTTTTTTAAACGACGGTGTGTTCCAGTATAAAAAAAAGCGGAATTTACAAATTACAGATTCATCAAAAATTGGATTTTTGATTCAACCACTCGGGAAATTAACAACCGTAAAAGAATTCTTTTTGAAAAATCCTTTTATATACTTAGAGAAGGGTAAGTTCTATGGAGCAGTGTTTATCGATAATGACCAATTACACTCTCAAGAGGATTATGAAAAGATATACGAAACTTATTATATAAAAGGCTTATCAAAGTTAACTATGTATCTCTTCGGTGATAATCAAAAAAATATGAAAGAAGCTATTCCTCCTAAACTATTTGGCAGAATGTCTCTACATTCTGCCGAAACTTTATTTGAGAAATAAAATACCGTGCCTGATACCTATCCCTGTTTCTCTGTCAAAGATCTTAGAATTATCTAAGTACTTCTCATAATTTTGTAAGATCATTACCATGAGTATTTCAAAATTAAAAGAATTAACAGTTATTACCAGATTAGCTTGCCAGAAAACCCCTAACTGTTTTCATTGGCTGTTTTCTCCCATTAAGTTATTGTACAGATTAATACGTCAGCTCAATCAGAAATTTAGAGTTAATGTGTGGGTTATATCAGGAAAGGAATCTCCGGAAACACCTATTATCTTTGCAGGAAACGGAAAAAACAAAAATTACATCGGAACTTTGGCATTTGATAGTTCCTGTAACGAAATTAATATGGGCAAAATACGGAGGGGTAATCTTCCTAAGATAATCAATAAAAAGTATCAAGATTATTTCCTCAGGATCTTAGAGGTTAATAACACTTCTCATAGAGTATCTGATGCTGAGAAAGGCTTCTTAATTCCTTGCTGGATTAGTCAGGAAGCAGATATTTCTGTTGATACTGCAACACTGAGGAAATATGAGAAGCAAATAAACAAATGGAATTTGCAGTTTGAGATGACAAATGAACGATACCAATTCGATAAATTTTATAATACCATGCACTTGCCCTATATTACTAAAGTTTATGGGAATGGAGCATTTCTCATGCCATATGAGAATATGAAAAAAAATCTTAAAAAATGTGATCTGCTCCTCATAAAAAAAGATAATGAGCATATAGGAGGAAATCTGATTATTTATGAAAAAGATGTACCTCGCTTATGGTCTCTTGGCATTAAAGATGGCAATACTGATTATTTAAAAACCGGTGTAACAATAGCTATAGATTATTTTGCAATAAAATATTTGAAACAAAAAGGTTATAAAAAATTGAATTTTGGAGGAACACGGGCTTTTTTACATGATGGTGTATTACAGTATAAAAAAAGATGGGGTTTACAAATTGTGGGATCATCAAAAATGGGATTTCTGATTCAACCACTAACCAAATCAGTGAATGTAAAGAACTTCTTTTTAAGAAACCCTTTCATATACATAGAGGAAGATAAGCTCAATGGTGCCGTTTTCATCGAAAGTGACCAATTGTGCTCTCAAGAGGATTTAAAAAAAATATATAAGAACTATTATGTAAAAGGTCTGTCTAAGTTAAATATATACCTATTTGGTGATAATGAGAGAAATACGGGAGAAATTATCCCTCCCGAATTACGTGAAAGGATGTCGATACAATTGTTTTAGTAGTTATTTAACTGATATTCCAGAAAGAAAATGAAAATACCTCAAGAGAAGATTCTTCTATCACTTTACTTTCTTAGCATGGTAATATAATGACACATACCATCCGGTATTGCCAGGAACTCTGTATGGTGAGTAACTTTATAATTGAGAAGAAGGATGTGATAAGAATTTTCCGTCTATCATTCTCTTACTCCTTTTTATTTCTGTTGGGTTATACGGCTTTTTGAAGAATTCCCTATTTGCTATGTGGATAAAAGGCGCTTTTACTCTACTGATATTTCTTTGGATTCAAATTTACTTTGGAATTATTCATACTTTGATGCAAAAAGAAGTATGCTTCGCTAAGGATATAGAAACTATTGAAAAAGAGTATGATAAGGTTGCGAAGAAGATAAAACAGTTCAATAAGGACCATCCCTTATTCATGATCACAGGAAAAATTAAAAATCGGGAAGATAAGTCCATTCAGGTTTGGGGATTAGCAATACCTCGGGATAATAATCAGAATATTTTTGGCGCAGTTTGGAATGATTCCAATATTATCATTGAAAATCCTGGTCAAAATGGCATCCTGATAGATCATTACCAGGGTGAACATAATTTTTTTAGGAAACAATACGGAAAGAATATTTTTGGATCACCCGTGCCTGTTTGGGTATATGGAGATGAACCTGAGCGGTTGAAGCTGCAAAATTTCTTATCTAAACTGAAGGGTAAAATTGAAAAATACAGACAGGCAGAATTTGAACAGGGAAAAGGTAAAGAAGTGAGGCTTACCGTTGAACGGAAGAGACTCGAGCAGGAAAAGATTAAGATTGGGAATAGTATAGAAGAGATAAAACGGGAAATAGTGAAATGTAAGGAGAGTTCTGAACTGGCAAGGCTTCATCTTAAAGATAGTCTGAGAATAGTTCAGGAAATGCTGAAAACGACTCAGGAAAGCCCCGGACAGACAGAATCTCAGCTAACGGAAAGCCTTAAAAAATTTCAAAAATTGCTTGCGCAGGAAAAGCTGGAATTTGAAAAGAATTGGGAAGAATTTGAGCAGGCAGAAGTGAAAATGAAACAAAGCCGGGAAAAACTCGAACAGGCCAATAGCAGGGAAGAGCTTAAAAATGCAGAACCAAGGCTGAAGGAGCTTTTAGAGAAGATGAAACGGTATCGGGAAGGATTTGAGACAAAAATAAAAAATCTAAAAGAGGGCAAAGAGTTTTTCACGAATTATAGACTCGAAAAAGGATGAGGTAAAAGGTAGTAGAGACGCATGGTGATGCGTCTCTACGATTAACCATCAAATCCAATAATTAGTTACTGATTATATAAGTCTTGTATCTCCTGATTCTTATTTCTTTTTAGTACTTACAGTTTTTGCTTCTTCCTCTGCAAGAATAGTATCATATAAAAATGCGGCGATGATACTACCTGCAATTGGACCAATCCACCAGACATAGTGATGGGTAAATTGGCCTGATGCGAGAGCCGGACCAAAGGAGCGTGCAGGGTTCATTACCCCGCCGCTGATAGGACCTCCTATTAAGACGCCGAATAGTACGACCAGGCCTATTGCCAATCCGGCAAATCCGCTATATGCCCTTTTATCAAGAACTGTTCCACAGAATGTTAGAACGAGCAAGAAGCTAATAATGGATTCCATAATAATACCTTGAAGAACAGAAACTTCATTTCCCAAAGTACTTGTACCTAAATAAACCGTGTACAGCGCTTCGGGAAATAATATTTTTAATGCAAAACCTGCTAATGAAGCGCCGAGGATTTGCGATAGTATATACTTAATTGCGGTATCCGGATTTATTCTTCTGGTGACCCAATGAGCAATGGTAATTGCTGGATTGATATGCGCGCCTGAAACATAACTAATGGCATAAATTACTGAGGTTGTTGCCAGACCAAAAGCAATCGAAATTCCTAAAATACCTAAACCCTGTCCACTGCTTTTTCTCAGATAATAATCTGTGCATACCGCACCGGCTGCAATAAAAACAAGGGTAAATGTACCTAAAAATTCTGCAACATATTTTTTGAATGCATCCATCGATTTCTCCTGATTGTTTTAAAGATATTGTTCAATGGAAATGTTAGATGAATTTAATAACTTTCCCCTGCAACCCTGAAGGTGCAGGTTATAGTGTCTAACAGATGAAACCGAACAGAATGGACTATGAATAATTATACCATCACGGACAAACAAGTTTGTCCGTGCCACCCGGTATAAACTACTGTTCGGTTTCATCCCTTTAATACTGTAATTGAGTACTTCGATCATGGAATTTTCCGACATTCATTATAGTAAAGAAAGCAACTGCTTATACAGAGAATGAGGAAATTTGTCAAGCATTTATTTCATGAATAACTCTTTTACCCTTTCAATAGCTGCTTCCTTTGTTGTGAGATTTCCGTCAAGTTGTTCATCCTCTATTTTCGTTAAAATCTCTTTAAATAAAGGACCTGGCTGTAGTCCCATTGCTATGAGATCATGTCCTGTTATAAGAGGTTCCGGTTTAACCTCCTCACGGCTCAATTTCTGAAACATCTCCTGACAGTAATCGTAATCTGACAGATCGCCACTGCTGGCAAGTGCATCGGCACGGCATAATTCCGCCAATTCCGGATAGCCTTCCTCTGCAAATAGTCTCTTCAGCTTGTTAAGCCGCATCTTTTGGGCATCCTTAAAGCAAAGGTGTTTCAAAACGAGCCAGCGAATCCGTTCCTTATCGTCTGTAGAGGTTTTTAACCGATCACAAATTTCGGTTGCCATATCTGCCCCTACTTTCTCGTGCAGATTGAATCGGATTCGATCTGTTACCGTAAAAGTAACGGCCTTACCGATATCGTGCAACAGTACTCCCATGGCTAGTGTCCATGATGGGTTTTCCATCTTGGATAAAGCTAGCAAAGTATGGATAAACACATCGCCCTCGGGGTGAAAATTTTCCGGCTGTTGTACACCTCTGGTATTGGATACCTCCGGTAATATTTCTTGTAAAAGATGAAGCTCTTCCAGGAGTTTGATGCCGATATGGGGATTAGGACCGGTTATTATTTTTTCTAATTCTTCCCGTATGCGTTCTGCGCTGACCATGTGAATTTGCGGCGCAAGCTGCATAATTGCCTGTTGTGTATCTTTATGGATGGAGAAATGAAAGCGGCACGCAAATCGGGCGGCCCGTATCATGCGTAACTTATCTTCGGTAAATCGTTCGATAGGATCTCCAATAGTGCGAACAATCCCTGCCTCGATATCTTTTCGCCCGCCAACATAATCAAGTATCTCATCTTTTACCGGATCATAGAGGAGACCATTTATAGTAAAATCTCTTCGTTTTACATCGTTTTCGGGAGTACTGAAGCTTATCCGGTCGGGATGGCGTCCGTCGCTGTATGAGTCCTCCGTGCGGAAGGTTGCTACTTCAAAATTATGTCCTTCTTTAACGACAATAACAACGCCAAATTGTATTCCTACGGGAATGGTTTTCTGAAAGATTCTTATAACATCGTGAGGCATGGCATCCGTGGCAATATCGTAATCAAAAGACTCCTTGCCCATAATCATATCGCGTACACATCCGCCCGCAAGAAAGGCCTTATAGCCATGTTTCTGCAAAGTTTGTACGATTTGAACAGCATATTGTTTGATGGTCATTTTTACGGTAATTTACCAAAAGTTGATTTTCGTTGAAGATGTTGCATTCGCGGGAGCAGTAAGGCCGTTACCACAGAAGTTTGTTGCATTATCTATGGGGAAGCGGCCTACTGATTATAGAAAAGAAACCATAGGGAACATACTAAGAACTTTCATAAAAATTAATGCTTGATCCATATATTCCTGTAATAGATTGACTGTTATGGTTTATCTGTTCATTCTCAGTAAACCAAGATGGGGTTCTTTGAAGGAATAGAGATTATGGACACTGCCTTCAGTTTGAGCAGATTGTGAACGCATTTCAAATCGCAGTGTATCATCATATAATCCCTTGTGAAGTTCCTGAATATTTTTGGATCCAAGTTCCTGGAATGAATGCAATAAGCTTTGCATTAAATATTGGACAAAATGTACAACAGAACCTTTATCTACAACAGTACCTGAAACACCCTGTGAAACCTTTACCCTGTCTTCAGCAGAGAGATATCTTTTCCCTCCTCCTTTTTCCATTGCCTCTTGAGAAGCCATACCCCGGTATTTTTTAACGCGCATCCCACCTTCGTAAAAATATTCTCCGGGCGCCTCGCTCGTTCCTGCAAGTAAACCACCCATCATAACGGTGCTTGCACCCAGGGCCAGCGCTTTTACAATATGCCCGATATGGGCTATACCACCATCTGCAATAACGGGTATATTGGCGTATTCCCTTGAGAATTTTGCCGTATGATATACCGCTGATCCTTGGGCCCTTCCCACAGAAAGGGTATCCTGCGTTATACAGATCGAACCGCTGCCCATACCGATACGGAGCGCATCTACCCCGGCATCAATGAGTGACTTGCATTGTCTGGCAGTAACGACATTTCCGCCGATTACATCAAGATGCGGGTATTTTTTCTTGATATGGTGTACCATGTTGATTTGAAAAACAGAATCGCCCTGAGATGAATCAATTACGATAACATCTACACCTGCCTTCACCAGTTCATCGAGACGTTCTTTATCATCTTCACGGGTAGAGAGCGCAGCTCCTGCGAGGAGTTGTTTATCTCTGTTTTTCGATGAAAAGGGGAAGTCATTGTTCTTGAGCAAATCAGTACGGCTCATGAGAGAGACGAGGCGGCCTTGCTTATCAACAATGGGAAGTTTTCCCTTCTTACTCTCCTTGAGTATCTTGTTACCCTCTGCCAGAGATATACCAGCCGGAGCCGTAACCAACTGAGTGGTCATTACCGCTTTTAGTTTTTTAGTCCGGTCTTCTTCAAAATCCGTATCCCGCTTGGTTACAATACCGATGAGTTTCGAATGTAATGTGCCGTCCTCTGTAATGGGGATACCTGAGAAGCCATACATCTCTTTGAGAATATCAACGTCCTTAATGGTATGATTTGGGCTGAGGACAACAGGCTCAGAGATAAATCCATTCTCAAATCTCTTGACCCGACGTACTTCTTTTACCTGCTCCTCAATAGTGTTATTGTAATGGATAATGCCGATACCCCCTAATAAAGCCATGCTAATAGCCATCTTGGATTCAGTTACCGTATCCATAGGAGAACTGACCACAGGTCTTTTAATCTTTATGTTACGGGTAAGATTGGTTTCGAGACTTATCTCATCGAGTGAAAAATTGATATGACCTGGAAGCAGGATAAAATCGTTGTACGTAATACCCCCCTGATACTCAAAAAATGTTTTTGCATCCAGTCCGTTAGGTGACATAAGAGTTGTTTTATTACCTCCGATGTAAAATTGTTATTTGGCTATAGAATTATTTTGTAGCTATTATAGTAATCTTACTGCTATAAAGTTATGAAGATACGAGGATAATACAATCTTTATTCTTTACAGGTGTCTTTCTTTGTGTCTTTTTGCCTTGTAAGTTAACTTATATTATTATACCATCATATGGTAATTAACGAAACTATAAATTGCCTGAATTATCCAGTAAAATCAATGCTTTCATGTGCTTAAAACATTTCTGTTTTCTCTCATTGTAGTCAACTTTTTCCAAAATCGCAATTCCTGCCCTTAAACTCTCTGGACAATGGTGTGCATAACGCCGTGTCATAGTAATATTGACATGACCTAACAATTTTGAAATAGTATACAGATCAACCCCTCTTTGTGCAAGGCGTGTTGCAAAGGTAAGCCTTAGGTTGTGGAAGCGGAAGTCATCAATCCCTGCTTTTTCCCTAGCAATAATGAAGTGCTCCGTTACCCAGCTTATACTGATTTTTTACCCACGGTATTCGTAAATACCAAATTTGTTTTTATACTTCTTATCCGGGTTTTTCTTCCAAAATACCCATCGCAATACTTGTTAAAGGAATAGTTCTTGCCCTTGCGTTTTTCAACTTCTGAATAACAATTGTCTTTTGCAGAAATTACCCTATCCCATGTTAGTGAAAGCAATTCGTCCCGCCTTAAATCCTGTATGTAAGGCTATATGTAAGGCTAATAGTACTATCTCCCGTAATCACCCCGGTATGTTCTCCAATAGCCGCCGCTCGCCTTCCTCAGATAACCACTTGCCATACTGGTTGTTTTCCTTATCCTTGGGAATTTTACTAACAGGGTTTTCCTTTAGCCATTCCCTAATAGCAATAGTAAACATTTTGGAAAACATTGCCTGCTTTAAATTATACGTACCTGGTTTAATACCTTTACTGTATTGCATGGCCTTGTATTTAGATATCTTTTTAGGAGTTATTGAAGTCAACTTCATATTACCAAAAAAGGGAAGCGAATGATTCAGTGTTGTTTTGTAGTACATTTGTGTTCTTTTTGAATTTTTAGGAGCATATTCCAACATGAAACGGTCTGCCATGTCTTTAAAAGTCTTATCTCCACCCTCGCACTGATTAAAATACTTACCTTCGATAAGTTCTGTTCGTAACTTAGTTTCAATAGACTCAGCAAGCTTCTTGTTATCGATCTCGAGGCTTCTCTGTATTTGCCTTCCCCGGCACTTGATACATGTCCACCAAACTCGCCACGTTTAAATATAAATTCCTCTTCTTCCGTGACCGGAAGGTATCCTTATGACTGTGTTAAAAATTATATATGCTTTAACTTACATCTGCAATAACCTTATGAAGAATTTTCTCGCGGTGCCTGGTATCTTGTTTCAGGAAAGCCATAAAAGAGCCAATGTTATTCAGATCAAAGAGTATTCGCCGCCCAAGTTTAATACTGGGGAGCCGTCCTGTTCTTGCCCATTCGTATAGTGTTTAATAAGATAATTCATTACGAAGAGTTTGTACTTATCGTACTTCGCTTCTTTGAATAGGGCATGACCTTTGAAGTACGCATTGAATGCCGTTGTGTATTTCCTGAACATTTGTGAAATCAACAGAAAATCGTAGATTCGGTGAAAATTTTTCGCCTCCTTTGCCTCAAAAGAGCAAAAATCTTTCGCTAATTCAACGCAAAACAATATCTTCAATAAGCTTTTTATCTTTCCATACATACACCTATTATTTCCCTTTAGATATCCCTTGAAAGGAATTAAGCCTGGGTTGCCAAGTAGTAACAACTTTTCCCAATGATCAGGCTAGCCTTGTTTATGACTTATAATCAATATGTTGTACAGGAAAAAGATTATGATGCAACTAATAGCAGAAAGTCAAAAGGTTTCTTATTTAATCTTGTCTGTTTTTAAATTTTCTTGCACCTTTCGATATGTATTGATATCGTAATATTGTCATTTTTAATAGGTAGAATATTCGATGTTAAGGATAATACGAAGATCTCAATTCTTAATAGAGGCATTCATGATACCAAGATAAGAATTCTTGAAGGTAAATGTGTTAATAAGGTTGGCTAAGTATCTAACGAATGGATTAAACAATATCGAGAGCTAAAAATTTGCGTTTAAATCTGTAAAAAACTTAAAGATGTAAAGTGGGCAAAAATGGCTTCTTCCGGTAATTTAAATGAAGCAAGGTCGTCTATGAAATTGCATATAATATATAAGAATAGTATGTTCATTAAATACTTGTTTTACTTGACTTTTAAATATGTTTAACGATAGTATGCCGACAATTATAGAATAATGAATGTTATATGCTTTCAGAACATCAAAAAGAGTTAATCAATTCCATAATTATTGTTAAATTGAATAACGAAACGATTTAGATTTTATTATGGCTGATGTCCATAACAAAGCCACTCGCAGTTTTAATATGAGCAGAATCAGGTCAAAAGACACAAAACCTGAGATGATGGTACGTAAGTTTCTGTTTGGAAAAGGTTACCGTTACAGACTGTATGACAAGAAACTCCCCGGCAAACCCGATTTGGTTCTCTCTAAGTATAAAACTGTAATTTTTGTCCATGGATGTTTCTGGCATGGACACACAGGATGTAAATACTTTGTAGTACCCAAAACGAAAACAGAATGGTGGCTGAACAAAATAAACAGGAACAAAGAACTTGACCGGAAAAGCGTAAAGAAACTGAAGACGGATGGTTGGAAAGTAATAATAATCTTTGAGTGTAAACTGAAAGATGGCAAAGCCGGAAAAACATTGGAAAACATAGCAAATCGAATAGAGGCAAATGGAAATACCAATCATTGACATATTTGCCGGCCCGGGCGGACTTGGTGAAGGATTCAGTGCTTTACTTCATTCGGAAACAAAACGCAGAGTATTCAAAATAGTACTTTCAGTCGAAAAAGACGAGTACGCCCATCAAACCCTGACTCTGAGAAGCTTTTTTCGTCAGTTTGCCTCCGGAGAAGTTCCTTCGGACTACTATGAATTTGTTAAAGGAAATATTTCCCTGGCGGAACTCTATAAAAAATGGCCGGTACAGGCCGGAAAAGCAAAGGCTGAAGTATGGCTTGCTGAATTGGGAGATGGCAAAGAGTTCGTATCCAATAAAACAGTGGACGAAAAAATTAAAGAGGCTCTCAGTGGCAGAAAAGATTGGCTATTGATTGGATGCCCGCCATGCCAGGCTTATTCTGTTGTTGGCCGATCAAGAAGGCAGGAAAAAATTCTTGATGAGAAAAAAGACGAGCGTGTCGGGCTGTACAAGCAATACCTGAGAATCCTTGCGATACACAACCCCGCAGTATTTGTAATGGAAAACGTAAAAGGATTGCTTTCTGCCAAAACGCAGGAAAGTCCGGTACTCTCCAAAATACTCAGTGACCTTGCTGATCCGGTAAAAGCTTATCTTTCTGAATACAGAAACAATGGAATTAAGTTAGACTGTCCGGGATACCGGATATATTCCCTTGTGGCTGAACCTGTATCCTTTGATGCCAATGACAATCCCGTTTTCAGGCAGGAGGATTTTATTATTTACTCTGAGAAATATGGTATTCCACAAACCCGGCACAGGGTAATACTTTTGGGCATACGGAATGATATTGACCACAAGCCGGGAATACTTAAAACGCAGAAAGAGATTCCTGTTTCATCTGTACTTAGCGGATTGCCCAAGCTCAGAAGTACGCTCTCCAAAGCAAGAGATAACGGAGAAACATGGAAAGCATCTGTGAAGAAAATACTGTCAAAAGGTGTGTTGTCTGACATTGACGAAGAAGTGAAACAGGAAACTGTAAGGCAACTTGATAAAATAGCCCTGCATCAAAAAGAATCAGGCGGAGAGTATTTACCATACACAAAAACTGGAACCGGATACTGCCTGGACTGGTATCTGGATGAGAAGCTTGATGGAGTATGTAACCATGTTTCAAGAGGC
Source organism: Candidatus Jettenia sp. AMX1 (assembly GCF_030263775.1). Lineage (NCBI taxonomy): Bacteria > Pseudomonadati > Planctomycetota > Candidatus Brocadiia > Candidatus Brocadiales > Candidatus Brocadiaceae > Candidatus Jettenia > Candidatus Jettenia sp. AMX1. The sequence continues at coordinate 57,521 of NZ_SZPP01000001.1, read as the reverse complement.
CACATGGAAAGTGATTTGCTCCGGTATTTTTTTGCATCCTGCTTTGCGAAAGTAAAAAAACGATCTCCCAAACTGGAAGATTTTCCGTTTGCCTTACTGCCCGCTCACAAAAATGTGCAGGCCGGGATTGAAGGCAAGAAGTTTGCGGACAGGTTCCGGGTTCAGCTATGGGACAGTCCATGTAAAACTATTACCAGCCATATTTCAAAAGACGGTCATTATTATATCCATCCTGACCCGACACAATGCAGAAGTTTTACCGTGAGGGAAGCAGCCAGAATCCAGACCTTTCCGGACAATTACTATTTCCGCGGGCAGAGAGCTTCGCAGTTCATTCAGGTGGGAAATGCGTACAATTGACTATTGTAATACATCCCCAATGAAGCTGGCAGAATAATACCGGTCAATCTTCAACCACAACGCAATTTGGCTGAAAAGCAGTACAGAAGAGTCCTTCCTCGAATTTTTTGAAAGATATGGAAAAATGATAAAATCTAAGTTTTTTAATATATTTGAATGGTATAGGGAAAGATTACAAATAATTAATGGGGCTTTGTATCATCTGAAATATTAGAATATTACTGCTATGCCAAATTACTATTTTAAAGATGATATTCAATCATTTATCACTAAAAGCACTGAAGAGATTATTGGTCAAATTACCATCTCTAATCAGTTTGATTCAACATTGAATCAAAACAAATCCTGGGAAGTTCAGATTTCAATCTTGAAGGAAGCATTACAAAATTTTAATGGAACTATCTTTTTTGAATTTTCCATACCCAGGATGGGAAAGCGTGTAGATGTATTGGTTACAATCAAAAATATTGTATTTGTTATTGAATTTAAAGTGGGTGAGCATAAATATTATCGTTCGAATTTTGAGCAGGTTTGGGACTATGCTTTAGATCTGAAGAATTTTCATGAACCAAGTCATAAGGCTCTGGTAGTACCTGTTTTGGTCTCTACCGAAGCTAAACAATCATTTATTGAAATTGGCACAACATCACATAATGACAATTTGTTACTTCCATTAAAGAGTAATAAATTTGACTTGCGAGAGGCAATAAAAAGTACTGTTGATTTTTTCAATGAAGGAGATGAGTTAAATGCGGAACAATATTCTGCGGGCCGTTACTTCCCAACACCCACAATTGTGGAAGCCGCTCTTTCACTGTACAACACACATACTGTTGATGAAATTACAAGAAGTGATGCTGGCGCTAAGAATTTAACAAGCACTACATTAGTTATATCTCAATTAATTTCTAAGGCTAAAATTGAACAGAAGAAAATTATTTGTTTTGTAACAGGTGTTCCTGGTGCTGGCAAAACGTTGGTTGGGTTAAAAGTTGCTACTTCCCATCTCGATGAAGAAAATGGAAATGCCAGTGTTTATCTATCTGGAAATGGACCCTTAGTTGCAATTCTTCAGGAAGCACTTGCCAGGGATAAAATTAAAAATGAAAAGGTAAAAGGAAACAACCTGACAAAGGGTAAAGCAAAAGCTAGCGTGAAGGCTTTTATTCAGAATATACATCATTACAGGGACGCTTATTTGGTTGACCCTAATCCGCCTTACGATCATGTTGCTATTTTTGATGAAGCACAGCGAGCTTGGAATAAAGAACAGACCGTAAAGTTCATGAAGCAAAAGAAAGGGCAGCATGATTTTGACTATTCAGAACCTGAATTTTTAATCTCTTGCCTTGACAGACATCAAGATTGGGCGGTAATTGTTTGTCTGGTTGGCGGTGGACAAGAAATAAATACTGGAGAAGCAGGCATATCAGAATGGTTTTATGCAATCAAAAACAGATTCACATCATGGGAGGTTGCCATTTCACCAAATCTTACAGATTCTGAATATGCAGCAATAGAGGCAATATCTCAATTAATGAATGTAACCAAAGTTAGTTTAAATCCTGATTTACATTTATCCGTCTCTATGCGTTCATTCAGAGCTGAAAATCTTTCTCTCCTAGTCAAATATATCTTGGATTTGGATATTAGTTTAGCTCGTCAGACATATTCAGGAATTTCAAATAATTATCCAATTATACTTACACGAGATTTGATAAAGGCTAAGAAATGGCTCAAGGAGAAAGCGAGAGGAAGTGAGAGATACGGACTAATCGTTTCATCTCAAGCGCAAAGACTTAAACCATATGCAATTGATGTTAAATCTCCAATGAATCCTGTGTATTGGTTTTTGAATGACAAGGACGATGTGCGTTCATCCTTTTATCTGGAAGATGTGGCAACTGAGTTTCATGTGCAGGGTCTTGAATTGGACTGGGCTTGTGTTACATGGGATGGGGATTTACGTTATTCTGAAAATGGCTGGAAAACATTCTCTTTTGCTGGTAATAAATGGCAACACATTCATAAAGAGGAAAGAAAAACTTATTTGGTCAACGCATATCGGGTTTTGCTTACCAGAGCCAGACAAGGAATGATAATAGTTGTGCCAGAAGGTAGCAAAGAAGACCATACAAGAAAGGCTGAGTATTATGATCATACTTACAATTATCTGAAAAGCATAGGTATAAAAACAATTTAGACAATTTCGAGTTTTTGAATTTTTTATCTTATCGACAGACTACACTGCATTGCCGCTCATTTGAGTGCTTTTGTTGATTTGCAGGTAAAAAGCTGGGATAAGTTGCGGGATATAAAAATCGAAATACTTCCTGATGAAAAGCACACTGAAAAACAGTTTCTTCTGGTGCTTCTTCTGAATAATCAGCACAGCGATATTTTCTCAGCACTTTGCGAAGACCTCGTACAGCAGGTTGCACATGTTACCCGGGAAACAGAGCTTATCAAACAGTTGCTGCTCCGCCTGGAAAAATGGCGTCTGCTTTTTGAGAAAATGGGCCAGCAGGGACTTTCAGAAGAGGCACAAAGGGCGTTGTATGGAGAACTATATTTTCTGAGAAAGTTTCTGCAAAACATACCTAAACCGGATTATTGTATTAATTCCTGGAAGGGCGCGGAAAAATCAGTCCAGGATTTTCAGTTTGCTGACTGGGCGGTTGAAATCAAAACTACCCATGGTAAAAACCAGCAGAAACTTCATATTTCCAGTGAACGACAGCTTGATATTTCTCTTGTTCCAAGAATTTTCCTGATTCATTATTCGCTTGAAGTCCGCCAGAATCATGGAGAGACATTAAACAGTATCGTTGATAATTTACTCAAAATGTTGTCAGGAAATCCGTCTGCACACAATGTTTTCAGACTCAAATTACTGGAAGCAGGTTATTTTGATATTCACAGGCCCCTCTATAACAATACAGGCTATTCCATAAGGCAGGAAAACATTTACCGGATTACGGATGATTTCCCGAAAATCACAGAGGCCCAGATACCTTCCGGTGTCGGAGATGTCCGCTATTCTCTCATTGTATCGGCCAATGAAGATTGGACACTGGATGAAAAGCTTTTGTTTCAAAATTTAAAAGAGGATTAAAATAAAATGTTTGAAAACGAGGAGCTGATCAAATTTTACACTGATATTCAGGAAGAAATAAAATTTTCTTTATTAACAGAAGAAGAGGGAGCCAACCCGGAACAAATTTTTACTGATGTTGCATTAACGATGCTATCGGATGCAGGTGAAACTGAAAATTACAGAATATGTTATGATGAAAAATTAAGTAAAAGAGGAGTAGAACATAAATTAAATGCTTATGCTCTCTCCGAAAATTATGAGACTCTGGATCTTTTCATAACAATTTATAATGTGGATTCAAAGATTGAAACAATTGCAAAAGCAGATGCAGATAAGGCATTGACTAAATTATCAAAATTTTTTCACAATTCATTCAACAAATTATATGTAAATGAAATAGAGGAGAGTTCTGAAATATTTGATCTGGCAAATACACTTTCAAACCTTCCTGAGATTCAAGAAAACCTCGTCAGAATCAATGCTTTTCTTATTACCAATCATGAATTTAAAACTGATTATAAAACTTCTAAGAAAGTTGCAGGATATCCGATATTTTATCGGGTAATTGATATTAACTATCTTTTCAATTTGTCTGAGAAATCAAGAATTCCCATTGAAATAGATTTTCAGAAATTGAGTATTCCTCTACTCTGTATAAGCAGCAATGTTGAACTGGAAGGTTATCAGTCATACCTCTCCATAATTCCGGGTACTGTTTTGGCTCATATTTATGAATCGTATGGCTTAAGGCTATTGGAACAAAATGTCCGTTCATCTCTACAGTTTACGGGTAAAATAAATCAAGGAATAAGAAATACTATTTTAACTGAACCTCATATGTTTCTTGCATTTAATAATGGTATTGCAGCCACAGCAGAAGAAGTCAGATGCATTGATCTGCCAGATGGTCAAGGTAAAGCAATTTCTTTTATTAAAGATTTTCAGATTGTAAATGGTGGACAGACTACTGCGGCAATTTATCATGCCTCGAAAAAATACAATGCAAAAATCACTGATATTTACGTTCAGATGAAACTTACAACAATAAAAAATACTGATAAATTTGCTGAAACAGTCGGGAGAATTGCTGAATACGCAAATACGCAAAACAAGGTATCAGTTTCAGACTTAAGCTCAAATAAAGAAAGTCTTATTATGCTTGAGCACCTTTCCAGAACGATCTGGGCGCCACCCAAAACAGGTGAATCGGTACAGACCAGATGGTTTTTCGAAAGGGCCAGAGGACAATACAAAAATGAGCGAATCAGACAAGGCTTTACACCTTCGAAACGTAAATCTTTTGATTTAAAAAATCCAAGAAACCAAATGTTTACAAAGGAGCAGTTAGCCAAATACATTAACAGTTATCAGGAAATATACAAAAATAATAAATTACTTGTTGGTCCACATCATGTTGTTCTCGGCAGTCAAAAAAATTATGCTCAGTTTTTACTGCACAATTTCCCGGAAAAACCAGATGAAATTTATTTTCAGGATACCGTATCTAAAGCAATCATCTTTAAAACAGCAGAAAAGGTATATGGTGTAAGTCCGGATTCTATTGGAGACATGAGATATATCACTGTCCCTTATTCGATTGCTTGGTTAACTCAAAAAATATCAAATAAACTGGATTTATACTTTATCTGGAAAAACCAATCTCTATCAGATGATTTCAACAATCTGCTTTATGATTTGATGTCTCAGGCAGACAGATTTATAAGAGAAAATGCACCCGGTGCATTGTACGGTGAATGGGCCAAGAAAAAAGAATGCTGGCTTGTAGTCAAAGATCAGGCCTTCGATGTAGATTTAGCTCTGATTAACAAATATTTAAAAAAAGAGGAAAGTGATTCAATCCACAGTGGTGATCAACAAAATATTGATACGTTATTAAGGCAGAAAAAATTACAAGAAATCAAAGAGCTTGGTGCGGAAAACTGGAAAACAATTTTTTTATGGTGCAAAAACAATGATTCCTTTCCATTGTTTTATACAAATTTGGCACACACTATAGGTCGAAAGCTACGCGATTCGATTACTCTGACACACAGAGAAATCTGTGGTGGATCGATGCTGCTTGAAGAAATAGCAAAGAAAAGCAGTTTGTTACAGGATATTTATGAAATGTAAAACTCTGAGTGCATATAAAACCGCATTAACACGGATGCTGAAGCTCTCCGTGATTTCATGTTTTGAACAGTATCACAACTTTTATCTTTTATCAAGTTAAAGTTTCCTGAATGGTTGCGCCGGTTATGCCGGGCATGCATGCTATGATGCTTGGGAGTGGATGTCCCCTGTCCAGGCAGATGAGGCCGAAGAACAAGAGAAATCACAAGGGCATCATCGTGAGATAGTGTCTGGAGAAAGGGCGATTGAAAAAAAATAATTTTAAAACATCAATTTTTTATCCTTTAGTTGTTACAGATAAATGAAGAAAAATATTCAAAAGAACCTTTTTCCTATTATTCTTGGTATTATCAAAGAATCGGTTATTCTAAAATATTTATTCGAATGATAAAGATTATGTCTAAATTACGAAGAAGGGAAAAGATACCAATTTCATTTAGTGTATGGTTTGGCTATTTTGTGGAGACAATATTTAAATCTTCCACCATTTTAAAATATCTTATATTCTTGGTGAGAAGGGTTAAATTATAACAAAGGCAAGTTGCGGCTATTAAAAGGTCGAAATCACCTATTACTATTTTAAGCTTTCTCAGTTTTCCCCGCTCTTTTCCGAAGATTTTACATATTTCATCTTCAAGTCCCAAGATTGAAACCCGGTTAGAAAATCTTCTAAAGCTTTTTTATCCCCTTCAGGATTCGTGGAATAATAAACACCCTCGTATAACTTGGCCAAAGAAATAACGCTCATAGCCAGCCCTTCTTTTCTGAGAGCCAAAAGCCTTTTAACTATCTCTCTTTGTCCATTGGGATAATGAATAATCCAATCGGTATCAATAAGATACAAAGGTGTCATGGTTTTGGTTCATTTCTGGTGGATGTAAGTCGGTCCTCATAAATATCTTTTATGAGTTTTTCAGCGTCAATAGTTTTCTTCCACCTTCCCGCCGATTTTTCAAATGCATCTTTTTTTCTTAGAGAAGGAATTTCGATTATTGTTCTAGTAATTTCCTTTCCTTCCGCAATGTCTAGTTTTTCCATTGGCTCAATTACCCCTTTGGAAAATCTGGCTTTAATTGTTTTTCCCATTTTTAACCTTCTTTTTTAAATTTGAGATCATACTTTCCGTAATGCTTTTGTACATACATAGGTAAGAATTTCTTGTTAGAAGTTGATCTCTATTTCCTGACTCTTAGTCTTCCATCTTTATAAACACAAAATTTCTTTATCAGAGAGGCGTGGGTCTATATCCCTAACACTTTTTGTATCATATCCCTGATTTACGAGCCATTTTTCTATCTTTTTTCCTACCCCTACATCAACTAAGAATTTTAAGTTTTTTTATTCCACCTTTAAGTACCAGTACCAACTTCAAACACTTGTTCTTCACTTACTAATTCAGCCGCATAAAGTAAAACGGCTTGAATATCTTCAGGCTCTAATTCAGGGTAATCTTCAAGCAGTTCCTGTACCGTAATTCCAGCAGCTAATGCCTTCAAGATTTGTTCGACAGTAATTCTTAACCCTCTGATAGTTGGTTTACCAATCATTACTTCTGGATTAATGGTAATTCTATCAAGTAATTGTTTGGAATCCATCTTTCCTTCCTTCTTTCATTGCTTTTTGTGTAAATAGTTTGAGTGCATTTTAACCTTAATTTTAGTTAGTAATTTACCAAATTATATACCCTTTTAGACCGTATTTCACCTTGTTTTCCCATTTTATATAAGATCACTTAAACATTTATATTCTACTGTAGTCAATTGTAATCAAAACGTAGTCAACTCCATCGGAATGAGCAGGAATACACAGGAATCAGCAAGAAATGAATTTATATCATAAGATATTTTACTGCAAAATATTATAGTCATAAGAGACACCCTTCCAGCCACTTATAAAAAATGGTAAAAATGCCCGTTTTCACAACATCATATAGGGGTCAACATCAACCATAGCTTGCACACCTTTTGAAGATTTTAGCATATCTGCAATGCCTTGAAGGGTATGGTGAATGCTATCGTAGTTCTGTGCCTTTAGTAAAAGATGCCACCGGAACATATTATTGATTTTCGTTAGAGGTGTTGGTGATGGTCCGAGGATTTCCAGGCAATTGCCATTCGCTTTTACCATCTCTTTTAATGTATTGGCAACCAGAGATGCTTTCTCCTTCACTTTCTCCTCATTTGGACTCCGGAATACAATCCTGGTTAATTTTCCAAAAGGAGGGTAGTTCAATGGTTTTCTATATCCCAATTCTTTTTCTGCAAATCCATCATAATCGTGTGCAGCAGCATAGGTAATACTGTAATGCTGAGGGTTAAAAGATTGTACTACAACGCGTCCTCCCTTTGGTCCTCTCCCTGTGCGGCCGGCAACTTGTGAGATAAGTTGAAAAGTCCGTTCACTTGCCCGGAAATCGGGCAGGTTGAGTACCGTATCTGCCGAGATTACACCGACTAAGGTGACATTGGGAAAGTCTAACCCTTTTGCTATCATCTGTGTACCGAGTAATATTTGAATTTCTCCCCGTTCAAATGCGGTTAAAGCCTTTTCGTGTGCGCCCCGCACACGCATGGAGTCACTATCCATCCGTATGATTTTATAATGAGGGAATTTCGCTATAATCTCATCCTCAATTTTTTCTGTCCCAAAACCCCGATAGTTTATGTGGCTGGCCAGGCAATCCGGACATGACTCCGGCGGGGTTGCTTCTGCATGACAATAATGGCATAGGGTGATATGTAACTTTTTATGAAAAGTTACAGGAATATCACATTGGTGGCATTTTAATACAAATCCACACCGTTTACAATGGATATATGGTGCAAATCCTCTGCGATTCAGAAACAGGATTACCTGCTCATTCCTTGCCAGGGTCTGGTTCATATAATATTCCAGCCGTTGGGAAATAATACGATACCTTTTGCGTTTACAAACTTCTTCACGCATGTCTACAATCTCGACAGAAGGAAGTTGTCGATCTCCAATTCTCTTGGGAAGAACAATTTTCTCATAATCTCCACATGATGCACGATAATAACTCTCAAGAGAAGGGGTGGCTGATCCCAGTATTACTAAGGCATTTTCATAGGTTGCTCTGAGAATCGCAATATCCCTTGCATGATAGCGCGGAGCGTTTTCCTGCTTATAGGTGTTCTCATGCTCTTCGTCAAGAATAATGAGTCCGATATTTTTTAAAGGGGCAAATATGGACGACCGTGCGCCAATTACGATATCTATCTTATTTTCTTTAATATCATTCCATTGCGAATGATGAAAGGTTCCCAGAAGATGGCTGTGCAGCACAGCTACATGGTTAAACCGCGCCCTTATTCTTTCGATGGTCTGAGAAGTAAGAGATATTTCGGGAACCAGGAATATAACTTTGCGATTTTGTCCAATTACTTTACTCATAGTTTGAAGATAGATTTCTGTCTTTCCACTTCCGGTAATACCATGAAGCAGGATAACACCTGGCATGGGCTGTGTGAGCTTTTTGTTAATTTTATCGAATGCATCCTGCTGTTCCTGGGTGAAAGTTAAATGTTGCTGCAATAAGGCAATATCAACGGGTGGATTTTCTGCCTCCAGGAGTTTTCTTTTCACAATAATAAGGCCTTTTTTCTCCAGTTGGCGAAGGCCCTGCATTTGACAGCCGCTGATACGGCTCAGTTCTTTAGCGCTTATTTCACCTGAGAATTCTCTGAGAATTTCCAACGCCCTGGCCTGTTTCGGCGCACGTGTCTTTATTTCTGAGAGGGTTGTATGGTCAAGCATTGGGATATGATCGGCGCCTTTAATAAAGATATTCCATTTCTCTTTTACCCTGCTCCGTACAACGGGCGGGATAACAGCATATATAGCTTCTCCCCATCCACAGCAATAATGGGATGATAACCATTGAGTGACCTGAAGCATGCCATTATCAATGAGCGGAGCTGTATCCAGCACGCTTATGATATCTTTCATAGTGTAAGGAAGAGGGGTATTAGCAAACCCGACACAAATACCGGTAACTATTTTATTACTAAAAGGTATTTTTACCCGCATACCTGTGGTGAGATTTTCTTTGAGACCCGGAGGTATATTGTAATGAAATACCCTGTTTAGGGGAATATTGATAACTACTTCTGCATATGATGTATCTAACTGCTGATTTGGGGATACGAATTGATTTTTTGATAGCATCAATTGAGTAGACCTATTGTGTAGTTAAACGGGTAAAGGTGGGGATGCTACCATAAATAATGGTACGATGTCAAGGTAGATACTAACGTGAGTTATTTGAAAAGATCGCTCAGTTTTCTACGGAAAGATATGTAAAATATGAGCAGGAATTTGCTTACAATTTATTGAATGATTTTTCCGAATCCAGGGATAAAGAGAATGAAAAATTCCTCTCAAAAATATCAAAATATTTTTCATAAGAGGCTAAAAGTGTATTCCCTTGACATTCGCTAGCCTGTTTTTTATAATCTTGTAAGAGCTTATTTCTCAACGAATTCGGAGGATTTTTACCAAAAATTTTATGGAAAATTTAAATACAGGTTCCAATACTTGCCTCGTTGGATTGCAATGGGGTGACGAGGGCAAGGGTAAAATCGTTGATATACTTACAGAATCATTCGATATAATCGTAAGATACCAGGGAGGCAGCAATGCAGGCCATACCGTTGTTGTAAATAGTGAAAAATTCATATTACATCTCATTCCTTCCGGAATCCTCAGAAAAAACAAATATTGTGTCATTGGTAGTGGCGTAGTCCTGGATCCCCGCCAACTATTAGAAGAAATTGCGGAGTTAAGAGAAAAAAATATTGAGATAAATGATAATCTCCGTATTAGTGAAATAGCACATGTAGTATTTCCTTATCATAAGAAACTGGATGAACTTTCTGAAAGTGAAAAAGGAGATGAAAAGATTGGTACTACCCGCAGGGGAATTGGACCATGCTATACCGATAAAATGGGCCGTAATGGTATACGGGTATCAGATCTTTTCCACCCTGAGCACTTTAAACAGAGACTTAAAAAAGTAGTAGAGGATAAAAATAAGATATTTATTCGCTTGTTTGACGCCGACCCGCTATCATGGAAAGATATTTATGATGAATATTGTGAGTATGCAGAGCAGATGAGACCTTTTGTATGTAATACGGTAACATTTATGGACGATGCCATAAAGGCTAAGAAAAAGATATTATTTGAAGGTGCTCAGGGTTCAATGCTTGATGTAGATTTTGGTACCTATCCCTTTATTACATCATCATCTGTTATTGCAGGAGGTGCATCAACCGGTGTGGGTGTTTGTCCGAAGCAGATTCATAAAATCCTCGGTATAATGAAATCGTATACAACAAGGGTTGGAAGTGGTCCCTTCCCTTCCGAATTAAACGATACATTGGGAGAACACTTAAGGGAAAAAGGCGGCGAGTATGGCGCTACTACAGGCAGACCCCGGCGTTGCGGCTGGTTCGATGCTGTTGCCGTAAAACATGCGGTAATGATAAATGGTGTGGATAGTGCTGTCCTGACAAAGCTGGATGTCTTAGATGAACAAAAGACTATTAAGATATGCGTTGGCTACCGGTTTGGTGATAAGGTATATGATCTGTTTCCAGCAGATCTGGTAGCGCGTCCGGAGTGCCAGCCGGTGTATAAAGAAGTGCCGGGCTGGGAAAAGGATACATCCCGAATGCGTAATATACATGATATTCCGCTTCAGGCAAAAAATTATATACATACCCTTGAAAAGATCTTAGGTATCAGGATTGAAATGCTTTCTGTTGGTCCGGATCGTGGTCAGGTTGTGAGTCTTCTATGATTGAAAATGGATGTTTACCCTCGCATATTGCAATCATTATGGATGGGAACGGACGATGGGCAAGACAGCAGGGATTTGCCAGATTTCGGGGGCATAAACAAGGGGCTGAGTCTGTCCGTGAAATAACACGTGAGTGTTCAAAAAAACAGATAAAGCAGCTTACGCTGTATGCATTTTCTCAGGAAAACTGGAGAAGGCCGCAACGGGAGATTAATCTGTTAATGGGCCTTCTTAAGAATTATCTTGTTAACGAGCGAAAAGAGATTAAAGAGAATAATATACGCTTAACGGCTATTGGCCGGATATATGGATTACCGGAGGATGTACAAAGGGAACTTACCATTTCCATAGAAGAAAGCAAAAATAACACGGGGATGGTTCTTTGTCTTGCGCTTAATTATGGAGGACGTTCTGAGATTGTAGATGCGGCAAAAAATATTGCGGAAAGTGTTAAATTGGGAAAGATAACTACAGAAGAGATCACGGAGGAAATCTTCAAAAAATACTTATATACTTGCGATATGGCCGATCCGGATTTACTGATAAGAACAGGCGGTGAGATGCGAGTAAGCAACTTCCTGTTGTGGGAGATTTCATACACAGAACTTTGGGTTACACCGGTCTGCTGGCCTGATTTTAAGAAAGTACATCTTGAAGAGGCAATTTATGATTATGCGCATCGGGAACGCCGGTTTGGTGGATTGCGGGCGTGAGTACACTTAAGACAAGAATCATACTTGGTATCGTGATGTTTGGAATGTTCTTTGGCATTCTGTGCTTCGATGTAATATTTCATACTGATATAGGATTTGGTTGTCTGGCTATCCTGGCGGGAGCTATTAGTTTATATGAGTTTTACACTATTGCGGGTAAAAGCGGTTTCTCTCCATTCCGGATATCTGGTATTGGCATTGGCGGATGGCTATTTGCAGTATACTGGTTATCCCTGCGCAAAAATACTGGAATTGATCCCTGTTTTTTCAGGCAAGAAGTCCTTATTATACTTATCTTTTGGCTATTTTTACTCCAGGCTATTACTCATGGTACAAAAGATGCTATTAAAAATATTTCAGTAACGATATTTGGTATTTTCTATATATTTTTCCTTTTAAGTTTTGCCATTGCTATACGTCATCTTCACCAGGGTATTTGCATAGTAATTATGGTTTTGTTAATATCTAAATTTGGTGACGCAGGAGGTTATCTTTTAGGCCGAAAGTATGGCAAGCATAAGCTCGTGAAGTCTATCAGTCCAAATAAGACGATCGAAGGCGCCTGTTTCTCCCTTTTATGTAGTGTTCTTATTGCAGTAATTTTTAATCTCATTCCTCAAATTAAGGTAATTGATCTGCCGTGGTCAATCCTGTTTGGAATCGTAATAGGTTGTTCAGCCATATTGGGTGATCTGGCAGAATCCCTTATTAAAAGGGATGTTAATGCGAAAGATGCAAGTAACCTGGTACCTGCCTTTGGTGGTATACTGGATATTATTGACTGTTTACTGGTTAGTATGCCAGTTGCATATTATTTCTTCGTGTTTTTTAAGTTTGTTTCGTATGAACCAAAAGGTTAAAACACAAAATTATTTTACTGATAAGGAGGATTATTAAGAACCATTGACACATCAAAACACCGTTATTGTACAAAATGATACAGAGGCATCTATATTATATGGTAGTCATGACCGATATCTTCGTCTCGTTAGAGACGCTTTTCAGGTGCAATTAGTAGCCCGCCGTGGATTACTGAAACTGGAGGGAGAAAAAGAACAGGTCGATACAAGTAGAGAGGTATTAAATAAATTGCTGGAAATTGTTCGTTCTACGGGAAGATTAGATTTAGAAGATGTGGAACAAGCCATCGTAGATGCAAAGAGTGATGCAGGTGAAGAAACTACCCAGGTTATCGATGTCTTCCTGAAAGGTATTTTTATAAAACCAAAGACGGAAGGTCAGGCGAAATACATAGAAGCCATTAAAAAAAATGATTTGGTTTTTTGTATTGGCCCTGCCGGGACAGGAAAGACATATTTAGCAGTAGCTATGGCCCTTTCTTTTCTAAAAAGCGGACGTATAAGAAGGATCGTACTTGCCAGACCAGCAGTTGAAGCGGGTGAAAAACTTGGATATTTACCTGGCGATATCAAGGCTAAGGTAAATCCGTATTTACGGCCACTCTACGATGCAATAGCAGATATGATGGATGTCGGACACGTTAAAAAATATCTGGAAAGTGATATCATAGAGATTCTGCCGCTTGCTTATATGCGGGGGAGAACACTGAATGACTCTTTTATTATTCTTGATGAAGCACAAAACTGCACCGTGAAGCAAATGAAGACTTTTCTAACGAGACTCGGTATGAGATCAAGGGTTGTTGTAACAGGGGATATTACCCAGGTTGACTTGCCTGCAGGAGAGATGTCTGGCTTAATTGATGTGCAAGAGAGGCTCATGAATATCCAGAATATCTCTTTTGTGTATTTAACCAAATCTGATATTGTCCGTCACAAACTGGTTCAAGACATTGTTGACGCATATGAGATGTAATAGTTACCACTATGATGAAACTGGAAATTATAGACCTGCAGGATCTCTATCCTATCAATAAAAGTTGGGTAAAAAGACTTTTAAAAGCCATTCTGAAAATGGAAGGAAAGAATGCAGAACTTAACATGGTCTTTGTTGATAATAAAAGAATAAAAGAGATTAACAAGGCATTCCTGGGACATAATTATGCTACTGATGTGCTTAGTTTTGCTTATGATGAACCTTTCCTCTCCAGGAATAGTCTGACGCCATATAGTCAGAGTAAAACGAATCACCGTATACCTTCAGGCGAAAAGGAAAAGAATCTTTTATCAGATGATACTATCATAGGTGAAATAATAATCTCTGTTGAAATGGCTAAAAAAATAGCCCAAAAGCACAGATATGCAGTTGAAGGAGAAATTGCCCTTTATCTCATTCACGGATTACTTCACCTGCTTGGATACGATGACAAGCAAAAAAAAGAGGCAAAAGAAATGCATCGAAGAGAAAAAGAATTACTTCTGAATTTTGGCTATAGTATTCCTGTACCTCATTAAAAATTTTTCTATAAAGAAGTTTGTTTTCATAAACTATGTCTGTCTTAAAAACAGAGGCAATTGCACTGGGAAGGACAGATTACAGTAATTCCAGTCAAATAATTACTTTCTATACGCGTGACTACGGAAAGATCCGTGCCCTTGCTAAGGGATTCAAGCGTTCATCGGGAAAGTACAGCTCGAAGGCAATTGATCTTTTAACGTACTATCAAATCCTCTTTATCAGGAAAGAGCATACATCGCTTCATCTCCTTACAGACGCTATTTTACGCGATAATTATCCGTTGTTTCGGAGTAATCTGGATAAATACTATAAGGCTTCGTATATAGCGGAGCTTTTAAATGAATTTACTGAGGAAAGCGATCCCAGTGAACAACTTTTTGATATTTGCTTAAATACATTAATTGGCATATCCGTTGATGAAGATACTACCATACGATTGTTAGCCTTCGAATTGAAAATGTTGAGGATTTTAGGCTATCTGCCAGAATTGGGATATTGTGTAAATTGTAAAAATAGCATTGAGCAAATATCTGAAGTGCATTTTGATGCAAAAGAAGGAGGAGTCTTATGCAGGAAATGCCAGGGAAGATCTAAGAATGGGATTGTTATTCCTACCGGCGCTGTTCTCATTGCCGGCCGGTTAGTGAACTTCACCCTGCAAAGGCTGGAGCGTATCAGAATACAATCATCTATTTGTATTGAAATAGAAAAGATGCTGAGATATTATATCACTTTTGTACTGAATAAGGAGTTAAATTCCTGGAAATACATGAGTCTTTATTAAAGATATTTGTATGAATAAGAGGATGAAACTACACTATATTCTTTCTGTAGTATGCATTGTAAAATGTATAATGGCAACACCTTCCTATGGGAAATGGGTATGGAATAAAGAGACAGGCTGGATGGAATCTCCTTCAACAGCGATTACTACCCTGGAACAACGGTATAGGTATGCGCTTTCTCTTCTCGTAGAACAAAAATACGTTAATGCAGTAAAAGAATTTGAATCTATTATTAAGGCTGAACCTGCCTCTGAATATGCAGAGGTTGCTCAAATAAATATTGGATGGGCCTACTTTCTCAATGGCGATTACAAAAGGGCGCTAAAGGCTTATGAGAAGGTATTGCAGAAATATCCTGGTACGAAAAGGACAAAAGAAATACTTGAAAAAGAATATCAAGTGGGTGTTGCTCAAATGGATACGAATGAAGAGGCAGCTATAGCAGTTTTTGAAAAGATTATCGAAAAGCATCCGCTCGGACCTGTAGCTCCTGATGCACAGGTTAAAATTGCAGATTCTTACTTTAAACTTGGCCAATATGAGGAAGCTCTTGATGCCTATGAGAAATTTTTGGAAAATTATCCGAAAAATGAATGGATTCCTTATGTGCAATATCAAATACCTCTTACAAAAGTGCACCATGAGAAACTGCAGGAGCGTAATTATGGTCTCCTCATCTCTGCGCGAGAGGGTTTTGAAGAATATTTAATCTCAAATCCACACGGTGTGCATGTAGGGGATGCAAAGAGGATGATTGAAGAGATAAGAACTATCGAGGCAGAACGAGAATTCAACATTGGAGATTTTTATTTAAGAGTCAAGAGGCCTGCTTCTGCCGCTATGTACTTTGAGTTTGTGATAAACGATTTTCCCGGTACCATTTGGGCAGAGAGAGCAAGTGAAAGATTAGAATTCCTAAGAATGATAGAAGCTATAAAATAAAAGGGAAATGATACGATAAAATGATTATGGTAAGCTATTTCTTTACGCAAAAATTTTTTATGTTCCCGTTGCCGGTGAAGCCAAACGTTATTTTAAACTCCTGTAAGATATCCATGTATTCCATTGCCTTATTGTTACTGTTTGTTATTCCGATGGGAGGATGCGGTTATTCGTCAAAATCGTTACTCCGTTCCAATGTTCGGAGTGTCTATATTCCAATCTTTGATAATGATACCTTCCGCAGAGGATTTGAGTTTGATCTTACGAAGGCCATACGTGATCAAATACTAATGAGAACTCCCCTGAATATCGTAAATAAAGATGAGGCAGATTCTGTCTTGTTTGGAAAGATTACGAATGTGTATGAGAATGTATTAATCGAAGATACGAGGGATAATATAGTCGAGAGCAGGGTTACTATCGGATTAGAAATCCGGTGGGTTGATAAGAGGACAGGAAGGGTTATTGTTGAGCGAAAAAATATCCACGCACCGGCAGAATTTATTGTTCGTAGAAATGAAACACTTACTTCTGCAAGTAATGAAGCGTTTGTGAGAGTTGCCCGGAGTGTTGTGGAAGCGATGCAAGAGGATTGGTAATAATGCGGGAGGTAGCTATTTTAAATATTCCGAGAATAGTTGGATATAGTTATTTAGAGGGAGTAACATGCGAAATACAAAACACGAATAAGGCAGGTAAAGATAAACAACAACCAGAACAGAATGAGTCTTATGTGTTGAAGTTTGATCGTCTCTCTCCCCATGCATATAAATTGCTAAAAAGCAAATCATTATGCAATAACTCCACGTCCCTGTTTGACCACTCAAACAAACTATTATATATTACCCGCAGACAGCTTGAGTATATTATGTCTTGCGATACAGAACAATCAGATGAATCAATTGAACATGCTATCGTGGATACTATTGATAATTTTAAAAAAGAATTCTTCGATATATCGCATCCTCATGGTATGTTACATCTTGGCAATAAAACACACGTTATGGGAATTCTCAACGTAACCCCAGATTCATTCTATGATGGTAAACGGTATACTATGCTGCAAGATGCGATTAGCCGTGCGCATAAAATGGTGGAAGAAGGGGCTGATATTATCGATGTTGGCGGTGAATCCACAAGACCCGGCGCCGATCCTCTCTCAGTGGCAGAAGAAATAAAAAGGGTAATCCCCGTTATAAAAGAATTATCAAAACAAATCCGTAAACCTATTTCTATCGATACCTATAAAGCAAAAGTTGCCGAGAAAGCAATTCATGCAGGGGCATCAATGATAAACGATATCGGCGGGTTGTTGAAGGATAAACAGATGGCAAAGATTGCTGCTGAAGCAAAAGTGCCCGTTGTCATTATGCATAAAAAGGGAACACCGAAGACTATGCAAAAATATCCCATACGGAAAAATTTATTATCGGAAATACTGTCGTATCTGAGGAGATCTGTTACTCTTGCAATTGATGCTGGAATAGAGAGGGATAAAATCATCTTAGATCCGGGTATTGGCTTCGGTAAGACATTGGAACACAATCTGGAGATATTGAAAAGGTTAAGAGAATTAAAAAGTATGGGATTGCCGCTCCTGGTTGGCACATCAAGAAAGAGGTTTATCGGTGCTGTTTTGAATGTTTCAGCTCAGGAAAGTTTATACGGAACACTTGCAACCCTGGCGGTCGCAGTTATGAACGGTGCCCACATTGTACGAGTGCATGATGTACATGAAGCTGTTCAAATAGTAACCATGTGTGATGCAATGAGAAATGTAAAAAATAAAACGTAATCCATCAAAACATCGATAAAGGTTTTCCATGCCTGGAAAAATAGTTGAATTGTTTGAAAATGTAAACGTCTGGATGGTAGGAAGGTCGCTTGGCGAGATATTTCTTATCTATATGGTAGTTTATGTTGTCCTGAGAATTATGCAGGGAACACGGGGTACAAGTGTGCTCAGGGGTTTGGCATTCATCATCGTCATGATTTCTGTTGGTGTACTATTTTTTGTCAGAAAATTACAACTCTATACAATCGATTGGCTTATAACAGAATTTGTCCCTGTATTCATCATTCCCATAATTATCCTTTTCCAGCCTGAATTCCGGCGAGCGCTGTTGCGGCTCGGTCAAAATCCCGTTTTCAAGGTATTTTTAAAACCAGGATACCAGGTAACGAACGAAATTATAAAGGCTATTGAGATTTTGTCTAAAGATAAAATTGGCGCATTAATTGCCATTGAAAGGGAAGTTGGCCTGGATAATTTTGTGGAAACGGGGACGAAGTTAAATGCAGATGTCTCGAGTGAATTAATACGTACTATATTTTGGTCTGGCTCGCCTTTACATGACGGGGCAATTATTATTCAGGAACAAAAGATAAGCGCCGCAGGCTGTTTACTTCCCCTTACCGAAAACACAGAATTATCGAAGAGCCTCGGTACTCGCCATAGGGCGGGCATAGGGCTTACCGAAGAGACCGATGCTATTGTTATTATTGTATCAGAAGAAACAGGTACGATCTCAACTGGGTTCAAAGGGGGGCTAAATCGGGGTAACGATGTAAAAGGGTTAAAGAAAATTCTCGATGAGCTATTTACCGAAAGATTTGGCGCCGCCAGGAGTGCTCAGGAATGATCAAAAAGATAATTACCGGTAATATTCTTACCAAGCTTATGGCTCTTGTTATGGCGGTTGCCCTTTGGCTTTATGCAATTAACCGGCATACAGGAGATGTAACAGAGGTAGTAAAACTGAACATCCTTGTTCCTGATGGCGTTGCGATAGTTGAACAAGGTGCAGAGGAGATTACTATACATCTTCGCGGTCCACAGAATATTATTGATGGTCTAACGAGCATGATAAAGGAACAAAAAATTCAGGCAACCTATACTATAGAGGAATCCCGTACCAAAATCGAAGACCAGGAGAAACAGACGATTCTTATATCACGGGAACATCTGAATATACCAAATGATGTTAAATTAATGGGTTTATATCCTGATAAAGTCGATGTAGTACTGAGCAAACTCCAACAGAAGAGATTAAAAGTCAATGTACAAAAGAAAGGCGAGCCTGCTATCGGATATAGTGTTGCGAATGAATTCGTATTTCCTTCTGAAATAGAAGTGACAGGGCCTCTTAACACATTAAAGGAGGCTTCTTCTATCAATACGGTTCCGATTGATATTGATGGGATTACGATAGAGCAAAATCGTACATTTCCATGGAGGATCGGAATTGATAAGAAAATAACAGTCACGAGGGGTGATAAGAATATTTCAGTGCCTGTCGAGTGTAAAGAGGATGTAAGGGTATGGTTGCAGATCGTGGAACAGCAAGATACAAAATTTTTTGAGAAGATAAAGATTAAAGTAATGAGTCCGGCAGATTATCCTTATGAGATTAAATTACAGGACGAATTTACGAATATAAAAGTAAAAGGTCCTAAACTTGTATTGGATAAACTGAACAATGAAAATATTTTGTTATATATAGACGTTACCTCTTTAAAACCACCAGGGCCTTATAAACAACCAATAAAATATGTTCTGCCTAAAAATGTTGAACTTTTTGATAAATTACCAGAGGCGCATTTAGACATTCGGGAAACTGTTCGTTAATCAGAGGGAAAAAAGATGAAGTTAGGGGTAAATATAGACCATATTGCTACCATTCGACAGGCGCGAAAGACGTTTGAGCCTGATCCGGTAACCGCAGCATCACTTGCGACTCTTGGGGGTGCAGATATCATTACTGTCCATCTAAGAGAAGACCGGAGGCATATACAGGACCGCGATGTGAGATTACTCAAAGAGATGGTGTTTACGAAATTGAATCTTGAGATGGCTGCTGCACGCGATATAGTAGACATTGCAGTTGAAATAAAACCAGATCAGGTTACTCTTGTTCCTGAGAGAAGACAGGAGATTACAACGGAAGGTGGATTAGACGTTGTGTCTCAAAAAGAAACACTGGCGGAGGTTATCAAGAGACTGAAGAACGCCGGCATATTGGTCAGCCTTTTTATCGACCCGGAAGAAAGTCAGATATCCGTATCAAGAGATGTGGGTGCACAGTATATCGAATTGCATACAGGAAATTATGCCCTTGCAAGGGATGATGTATCAAGGGGTAAAATGATTGAGAAACTTCAGATGGGGCTAAAGACCGCTCAAAAGCTAGGCTTACAGGTAAATGCAGGGCATGGACTAACATATCATAATACTGGTCTCATCGTAGAATCTTTAGACGTTGAGGAACTGCATATTGGCCATAGTATCATATCACGTTCAGTCTTCGTAGGAATTCAGAAGGCTGTCTCTGAGATGAAAGAGCTCATTATCAGGCATTCTTCACAGAAACAACAATCCAATAGAAAGGATGACTATTAAGGAGCTTAGAGTAAAAGATATAAAAGTATATAAATCATGATAAGATTCGGTTTTATTTTTGGATTACTATAGGTTTTTGAAAAATAACCCTATAGGGATATATGCGCTACCTTAAGAGGTAAAATACATCTTACCTTGTGACTATAACCGCACCTCCCAGGTTGAACACGGACAAACAAGTTTGTCCGTGCCACCCCATAACTCGTAACACGATAGTCTTTTGAAAAACAACCCCATAGGGGTGAAATGTTTATAGAAATTTCTGTTCAGCAACAGATCTAGATAAAGATATATTGCTTTCACCTGTTGTTTTCAGAACATATCCGGGGAATTGTATCAATTCATTATCCTTCTGGAATAAAGTCTGTGTACCGGGAATTTTTATTGACAATTTATTTTACTAAAGTTAGTATGTGATCACTTACATACCATAAAGATTAAAAAAATAAGTTTGTTTATGAAAACAAAGGATAGAATTCTAAAAACCGGATTAAAACTCTTTTCTAAAAAGGGCTATCTTGGTGCAACGACAAAGGAAATAGCAAAAACGGCTGGTATTGCAGAGATTACTCTCTTCAGACATTTTCCTTCAAAGGAAAGACTCTTTGAAGAAGTGATAAATACCTATTCATTTCTTCCGGCTCTAAAGGGACTTCTCCCGGAAATTGCAGAGTTATCATACGAAGAGGGATTGCGGATAATTGCAAAAAGATTTCTAGACTCACTTACCATAAGAAAAGGTTTAATACAAATAATGCACTCAGAAATACACCGGTATAGTGAAAAAATCCACAGGATTTACCATTCCATTATTGACGAAGTATTTAAAACCCTCGCGTCCTATTTTGCTGAAATGCAAAAAAAAGGAGTCTTGAAAGCTTTTGATACAGAATTAGGTGCAAGGGCATTCCTTGGAATGTTCTTTTCATATTTTGATGCAGAGAATTTCTTAATGCTGAAAAAATACCGGCGCACTGATACGGAAACCACTATCAAAGAATTTGTGATGATATTTGCCGAAGGGACAAAAAAATGAAACCATTCCTCGTCACAAAATTCTGTTTCGTTTTAGGATGTACGGCCGTTGTTGCTGCTTGTTCCCCTGGAACAATGGAAAAAGCCGGGATACCGAATGGTGTGCCAGTTACCGCAGCCATTGCAGTACAAAAAGACGTTCCTGTTCAAATGTCCGCTATTGGAAATGTAGAGGCTTATTCTACGGTATCGGTCAAAACACAAGTCGAAGGGGAACTGTTGCGTGTCTGTTTTCAGGAAGGTCAGGAAGTAGAAAAAGGAGATCTTCTTTTCATCATTGATCCCCGCCCTTTTAAAGCATTACAGAGACAGTTTGAGGCCAATTTGGCAAGAGATAGCGCTCTGATGAATAAGGCAGAGACTGATGCCGGTCGCTATGAGGAACTATTCAAAAATGGTATTGTCTCCCAACAAGAATATGATCAATATCGTACTAATTTTGAAGCCCTGAAGGAGACCGTTAGAGCTGATGCTGCTGCCGTAGTAAATGCTAAACTACAGGTAGGGTACTGCTATATCCGCTCCCCGATTAATGGGCGGGTTGGAAAGCTCTTCGTCAACCAGGGTAACGTTGTTAAAGCCAATGATACCGTATTGGTAACTATTAACCAAACGAAGCCAATATACGTTACTTTCCACTTACCAGAGCAGAAATTATTGAAAATTCGGAAATACATGGCTCTGGGAAATGTGAAGGTAGAAGCAATTCTTCCTCAAAATGAAATAAAACCAGTCATTGGAGAGTTAACCTTCATAAACAACGAAGTAAATAATTCTGCAGGAACTATTTTCCTGAGAGCGGTCTTTGCTAATACGGAAGAGTTCCTTTGGCCAAAGCAGTTTGTTCATGTTGCAATAACACTTACCATGCAACGCAATGCGGTGGTTGTTCCCGCACAAGCGATTCAAACAGGACAAGAGGGTAAATATGTCTTTATTATCAAGTCCGACCTTACTATAGAATATCGCCCCGTTATTCCGGGGACTGGTTTTGATCAGGAAATCATCGTTGTAAAAGGGGTTCAGCCAGGCGAGAAAGTAGTAACGAACGGGCAACTTCAACTTACTTCTGGTAGCAAAGTTGAAATAAAAAACGACTCGGGGCGCTGGGCTCAAAAGGCCTCTGGTTTGAATGATCAGGAAATGGTAACGTATGAGTAATCTTGCAGGCAAAACCAGGATATGAACGCATGAATATCTCGGAACCATTCATTCGTCGTCCTGTCATGACAACGGTTGTCATGATAGGGGTACTCCTCGCGGGCATTATAGGGTATAGGATTCTACCCGTAAGCGATCTTCCCAATGTTGACTTTCCGACACTCCTGATCAGTGCAAATCTTCCCGGGTCGAGTTCTGAGACAATGGCTTCTTCCGTTGCTACCCCCCTGGAGCGGCAATTTTCTACCATAGAAGGTCTCGATTCTATGACATCTGTCAGTTCCTTAGGAAATACTCAAATCACGCTCCAGTTTGATTTGAACCGGGATATTGATGCTGCTGCCCAGGATGTTCAGACTGCGATTACTCAGGCTACACCGTTCCTGCCCCGGGATATGCCGCAACCTCCGACGTATGAAAAGGTAAATCCTGCTGATCAACCTATCCTGTTCATTGCTTTAACTTCCCGTACACTCCCTCTTTGGGAGTTGAATGATTATGCAGATACACTCATGGCTCAGAGTATTTCTATGATCAGTGGGGTAGCACAGGTACAGATTTTCGGACCTCAGAAGTATGCTGTTCGTGTTCAACTTAATCCGCACTTACTTGCAAGCCGGGGAATTGGAATTGATGAAGTAGAAGAATCTCTCCGGAATGAAAATATCAATTTGCCTACAGGGTCTCTGTATGGACCACAGAAAGCATTTACTATTCTGGCTACCGGACAGTTATTCAAAGCCGATTCCTATCGTTCCATCATTACTGCTTATCGTAACGGTTCTCCGGTATATCTTGAAGAATTGGGAAAGGTTATTGACAGCGTCGAAAACGATAAAGCAGCAGCCTGGTATACAAATCAGGATGGAAGTCAACGGGCTATTGTTCTTGCGATACGGCGTCAGCCAGGAACGAATACTGTTGCAGTAGCAAAAGCTGTCAAAGAACTGTTACCTGTCTTTGAATCGTATCTTCCACCTTCGGCCAAGTTACATATTCTTTATGACCGGTCAGAATCGACCCGTGAATCAATTTACGAAGTCAAATCTACTATGGTATTGACCTTAGCTTTAGTCATTATGGCTATATTTCTTTTCCTGCGTAATCTCTCAGCCACGGTAATTCCCAGCCTGGCGCTCCCCTTATCTATTGTGGGCACCTTTGCAGCTATGTATCTGCTAGGCTACAGCATAGATAACCTTTCCCTTGTTGCCCTTATTCTTGCTATTGGGTTTGTCGTAGATGATGCCATAGTCATGCTTGAAAATATCGTTCGGCATATGGAGATGGGAAAGAAACCTCTTCAGGCAGCACTCCATGGCTCAAAAGAGATAGGTTTTACTATCTTATCCATGACACTTTCACTTACCGCTGTGTTTATTCCGGTACTCTTTATGGGAGGGGTTGTTGGGAGATTATTTCGCGAGTTTGCCGTAACGATCTGTGTGGCAATTTTGATTTCTGGCTTTGTTTCTTTAACCCTTACTCCTATGCTTTGCAGTCGCTTTTTACGCCCGTTGAAAGAGAAAAAATACGGACGTTTTTATATGATCACTGAGCGTTTGTTTGATGGTATGCTTAAGATTTATGAGTGGAGTCTCAGGAGGGTTTTAAACCACCGGTTAGCTGTTATGGTTATTTTTGGCATCATATTTCTTGCTACAGGTTATCTTTTTACCGCGATACCAAAAGGATTTCTTCCTAATGAGGATCAAGGTACGATCTTTACTATTACCGAAGCACAACAGGGAACCTCTTTTGATAAGATGGTACAGCTTCAACAAAATGTTGCTGATATTATTCAAAAAGACCCGAATGTCAAGAGCTTCTATTCAAGTGTTGGTAGTTCTGGTATAACTGCCAGTCCCAACCAGGGCGCTATGTTTATCCATTTAAAACCTCGCCCGGAGCGTCGCCTGAGTTCTGAAGAAGTAATCGAACAATTACGCTCAAAACTGACTGCGATCCCTGACATCAGAGTTTTTATGCAGGATCCTCCTGAGATTCGCATAGGAGGCCAAATGACAAAAAGCCTTTATCAATTTACCTTACAGAGTCCCAATATAGAAGATCTTTATCATTATGCTTCAATTCTGGAAGTTAAAATGCGTGAATTGCCGATATTACAGGACGTTACCAGCGATCTGCAGATGAACAATCCCCAGATAAATGTTACGATTCACCGGGATAAGGCCTCAACCCTTGGTGTAACGGCAAAACGGATTGAGAATACGCTTTATTGCTCTTATGGTAATCGATGGGTCTCGACTATCTATGCGCCAAATGATCAATATAAGGTTATTATGGAATTGGAGCCACAATATCAGACGGACCCCAGCGCCTTGTCCATGCTCTATGTGAATTCTTCGAATGGTTATTCAGTTCCTTTACATACCGTTGCAACGCTGACAGAGAATCTGGGGCCACAGACAATTAATCACTCAGGACAGTTTCCCTCTGTTACGATCTCATTTAACCTTAAATCAGGGATCTCGCTGGGTGAAGCTGTAGCAGAGGTAGACAAGCTTGCACATGAGCTATTGCCTCCCGCTATGAAGACCAGCTTTCAAGGCGCCGCACAAGAGTTTCAATCATCATTAAAAGGTTTGGGAATCCTGCTTCTTTTTGCTATTGCGGTTATTTATATGGTACTCAGTATCCTTTATGAGAACTTTATCCATCCAATAACCATTTTATCAGGACTTCCCTCCGCAGGATTTGGAGCACTCCTGACATTGTTTGTTTTCGGTATTGATCTGGACGTTTATGCTTTTGTGGGCCTCATTATGCTGATAGGCATCGTCAAGAAGAATGCCATTATGCAGATTGATTTTGCTTTGGAAGCCCAGAGGCAGGGGGGCAAAACCCCCTTAGATGCAATCTATCAGGGTTGCGTTGTCCGGTTCCGCCCGATTATGATGACGACCCTGGCTGCTTTTTTGGGTGCTTTACCCCTTGCGGTAGGCTTTGGTACAGGAGGAGAGGCCCGTCGTTCATTAGGCATTGTCATGGTAGGAGGTCTGCTCTTTTCACAAATTATCACACTCTATCTTACCCCTGTTTTTTATACGTATATGGATACATTTCAGGAAAAAATCCGAAAATTCTCACAACGCTTATCGTATAAAAAGGAGATAAGCCCTGGATGTGCTGAAAAAGCAAAGTAATATTTTATGAGATGCAGGACAAGACTTGAATAAGTGATGTTTTATGTTATAGTATTACGAAATGGTCAAAAGATTTTTTTATTGAAAAATCTTGTCCTTGCATGGGATGTGTAAGGAGGGAACGTATTTGATTTCAGATGGAATAAAGGAGAATAAGTATGTTTGAGGGTTCCTTTGTAGCATTAGTCACACCATTTAAAAATGGAGAAGTTGACTATAAAAAACTAAAAGAACTCATTGAGTACCATATTGAGAATGGGACAAATGGGATTGTCCCCTGTGGCACGACGGGTGAGTCTGCAACCCTTTCATTTGATGAACACGAACGGATAATTGGCGAGGTTGTCAGCATGGCGGCAGGGAGAATCATCGTTCTGGCAGGAACCGGTTCAAACAATAGCAGGGAAGCGTTACGCCTGACAAAGCATGCTAAAAAATCGGGTGCGCATGGGGCATTGCTCATTACTCCTTACTATAATAAACCCACACCAGAGGGGCTTTACCGGCATTACAAATTGATTGCAGAAGAGGTCGATATTCCTATTGTAATATATAATGTCCCTTCCCGAACTGGTATATCCATTCTGCCAGAGACCGTAGCAAAACTTTCCGAAATGAAAAATATTGTTGGAATAAAAGAAGCGAGCGGAAATATTGATCAGACAACTCAGATACTGCAATGGTGTAATATCACAGTTCTTTCAGGGGACGATTCTCTTACCTTGCCTATTATGTCAGTTGGAGGGAAGGGGGTAATATCGGTAGCAGCCAATATTGTTCCTGCGGATGTAGCCGCATTGACCCGTCATTGTTTAGAAGGCAATTTTGACGCAGCGAGGAAGTGCCATCATAAACTTTTTCCGCTTTCAAAAGGCATGTTTATAGAAACAAATCCTATTCCGGTAAAAACTGCTATGAGATTGTTGGGAAGAATAAATGGTGAGATGCGTTTACCGCTTTGCGATATGACTCAGGAGCATGAGAGCCAGTTAGTGGGTATTCTGAAAAAATACGGTTTAATGTCTACGGTTTGATTTCCTCGTTGAGCGATATAACAAGCAAAACGAATAGGGAAAGATAAGAATACATAAATTTGACGTATCGGTAGGGGTTGAAGATTTTTAGTCTTTACGCTGAACGTTTTATCCAAAAAGTTGCCAATGGCTTCCTCATTGAACGTATAGAAGTTTCAATCCTGTAGGGCAACCCTAAAGCCTCGCCCTACATCAACTCTGTTTTGTTCACGAGTAGGGATAGATTTATAACGTGCTCCTACTGCCAAAGGTAGCTTAATTTAAGACACGGAAAAGGAGTTTATTTTGGTAGATAAAAAGAAGATTATAGAATCTATCCGTTTGTTCATCGAGGGTATTGGTGAAGATCCTGCTCGTGAGGGTCTTAGGGAGACACCGGAAAGAGTTGCCGATATGTGTGAAGAGATATTTGCAGGCATTGGAATAGATTCACATGCAGAGATAAAGGTATTAAAATCTGAAAAGTACGATGAGATCGTACTTTTAAAGGATATTCCCTTTTACTCAATATGTGAACATCACCTTCTCCCGTTTAGTGGCGTCGCACATGTAGCCTATATTCCGCAAGGAAACAGAGTAACAGGGATTAGTAAACTGGCAAGGGTTGTTGAAATAGAGGCAAAGCGCTTGCAAGTTCAGGAAAGACTCACCACAGACATAGCAGAGTCCATCATGAAGGCATTGCGCCCCAAAGGCGTACTCGTCATTATCGAGGCCGGGCATCTTTGCATGACTATGAGGGGCATTAAGAAACCGGGTACAACAGTACACACATCTGTTGTGCGTGGTATTTTCCGGGATAATCCTGCTACTCGTGCAGAAGCTATGGCACTTATTAAAGGACATTAACTCAAATACCCATGATAAAAAAAATTACCAAAGACAGGAATCCTTACCGTAAAATATTCTTTTTAGCCAGTACCTTATTTCTGATTTTATCTTATGGCGCTTTTTCCTTTGGCGAAGAAGATCAAACGACGGTACAGATACCTTCTGCAATATCACCGGAAAATACTATAGAAATAGTTGCAAATCTAAAGTCTCTTAGTCTTGGTGTAAGAGAAAGTATTCTTTATGCATTGCGCAATAATTTTGATATCGAATTATCAAGATTGAATTCAGACTTAAGTGATTATGATATTACTATAGAAAAAGCAAGGTACGACCCTGTCATGGCGTTAACCGGTACTATTGAAAATAATGATACCCCGATTAATAGTCAATTGGTTGGCGGCTTTGGAACAACAGCCTTTACTCCTTTTATTCAACGGGGAAGAACAGCGAACGCCGTGATTCAATCTCTCATCCCTACAGGTGCAACCCTGGCTTTAGAGTATAACATATTTAGAGATTTTGTCGATCCCAACCGTTTCCGGTTCTTAAATCCATCCGTTACCAACTTCCTTGAGGCAAGGATTACACAACCTTTATTAAAAGGCGCTGGCTGGTTTTATAACAGGAGCCTTATTTATATCGCCCGAAATAATAAAAAGATTTCCCTTGCTCAATTTAAAACTACGGCAATAGAGGTCTCTAATTCTATTCAGGAAGCATATTGGAATTTTGTTAAGGCATTGGAGGATTTAAAAGTAGCACAAAAATCTCTGGAACGTGCAGAAGATTTATTGAGAAAGAATAAAATACAAGTAGAAGCGGGTACCCTTGCACCAATTGAGATTATCGATGCAGAAGCCGGGGTAGCATCGAGGGTTGAGGCAGTAATTTCTGCGGAGAATGCTATTAAGGATAGTGAAGACGAACTCAAAAGAATTATGAATCTGGAAAATAACGAGATTATTTCGGATGCTACTATTATTCCTATTGACGAGCCAGGTTTTGAGCCGAAAAAAATTGAATTAAAGGATGCGATTAAGACAGCTATGGAGAGGCGTCCTGAATTATATGAACTTCAACTCAGGGTTGAAAATGCAGGTATGCAGACCAGAAGACGAAAGAACGAATTATATCCACAATTAGATTTTACCGGAGGAGTGCGATACACAGGTCTTGGGGAGGATGTAGATGATGCCAATTCTTCCGCAGTCTCTGAGGACTTTCAGGGTGAATTTTTTGGACTTTCCCTGTCAATTCCTATTGGGAACCGGTCAGCGAGGAGCGAATATAATAAATCAAAAATCGAGAAACGACAAGCTCACATGAATGTTAAAAAAAAGGAATTAGATATTGTCGTAGAGGTGCGGGAGGCCGTTCGGGATGTGATAACAAATAGAGGACGGGTTAATGCTACAAGGAAATCCAGGGAATTGGCGCAAGAGAGGTTAGAATCTGAAGAGAAGAAATTTAGTGTGGGCAGAACAACAAGTCTGGAAGTATTACGTGCGCAGGAAGATTTGGCAACTGCGGAAGGTAATGCGGCAAAAGCAATTGTCGACTATGAGATATCTCTCGGTAATTTAGAAAAGGCTAAAGGAACGATCCTCGATGCTTATAATATCATGTTGGAAGAAGAAATTATGTAAATCTCATCAGGGAGATTATCCTGTATTATACTGTTCGGTTTCAATTATTGATTACTATAGTAGTAGGATGAGCACTATTCCACACCTATATGACTACTACGGCCCTTTAAAAAACTTTTTTGTCAGCTTCACAATGATAATTAATATAGTAGTCCAGATATACCGTTCATCGTGCAATGGTGACGTGTCACGCTTTTGTGACGGCACACTTTTGTGATATGGCACACTTCTGATTTATCCAGTAGTAATCTGTCCCCTACCTCTACCATACTGAAACTTATCCCAAAACCCATTGCTGCATCCAAAACTCCTTATAAATACTGGAATTTCGAATGCCCGTAGATGCTAAATTGTGGTTTAGGATGGCTTTTAGTCTAATTTTATTTCCATAATACTGACAAATAGAACTTTTTATTCTATCGTGGTATATTTTTTGAAGGTAAATCTTTAAATTATATTAATCTAAACGAAAATGGCAGAAAAGTAAAATATTTGTATTCTGTACAATAAGGCATATTTCTTCGTGAGCAGCTTTTCTTATAGAATATAAAGCATTTTACCGGTGTAAGAATTCTTTGTTGTACTATTTAAGATCACGCCAACCACAATTTGTACATGCTTCACCCTTAAGTGAACGATAACATTACTATTGGGTGTCTTCTCTATACAGAGTTTAAAATCCGGTGCCATCAATACAATAATAGAAAACTTACCCTTTACGGAGATAGTATCTTTACTCTCTTGCTTTTACAATTGAGAGAAGCGCTTGAGCTGGATTTTATAGAAATTTTTTTCTGCGGGTTATGGCGAATTATGATAAGTAACAGGCTGAAAATAAAAAAATCCCAGAGGGTTGAAAGATGAATGAAAATGATGATTTGAATCGTGGTACGGTAATTTCGGTTCGGGGAAGTGTAATTGATGCGCACTTTCCCTACCAGCTTCCTGCGATTCGAAACCAGCTGAGAGCCGGAGATCACGGTAAGATTGTAATCGAAGTTATAATCCATCTTGATTCCGAAACAATTCGGGGAATTGCTTTGACGCCAACACAAGGGTTATTTCGTGGCGCTCCTGTAGCGGATTTAGGTCAACCTCTTAAAGTTCCCGTAGGAAAGCAACTATTATCAAGAATTTTTAACGTATTCGGAGAGACAATTGATAAAAAAGAGGAACTTCAGGGAATAGAGTGGCGCTCTATTAACCAGAGACCCGTACCTTTATCTCAACGGATAGTTACTTCGAGACTTTTTGAAACGGGAATTAAAGTAATAGATGTTCTCTCTCCTCTGGAGATGGGTGGAAAGGCTGGTTTGTTTGGAGGGGCTGGTGTTGGTAAAACAGTCTTAATCATGGAGATGATCAATAATATGGCTAAGCAGTATCAGGGAATTAGTATATTCTGCGGGATTGGTGAACGTTGCCGTGAAGGAGAGGAGATTTATCGGGAAATACAGGAGGTGGGGGTATTGGATAATGCAATTCTTATCTTTGGACAAATGAATGAGCCGCCAGGCGCTCGATTTAGAGTTGGGCATGCTGCTTTAACTATGGCGGAGTATTTTCGGGACGAAGAAGGTAAGGATATATTACTTCTTATTGATAACGTCTTTCGTTTTATTCAGGCAGGGGCAGAGGTTTCTGGTCTTGTAGGGCATATTCCTTCCCGTGTTGGATATCAACCGACATTGGGAACTGAGCTTGCCGAGCTGGAGGAGAGGATTTCCAGTACCAACAGAGGTGCTATTACCTCGGTTCAGGCTGTATATGTTCCGGCTGATGATTTTACCGACCCTGCAGCAGTGCACACGTTTGGCCATCTGTCCACTTCGGTAGTATTATCCCGGAAAAGAGCTGGTCAGGGTCTTTATCCTGCAATCGATCCACTTCAGTCCAGCTCAAATATGTTGACGCCGAATATTGTCGGAAACAAGCACTACACGATAGCCCAGGGAGTTAGGCAGAATCTGGAAGAGTATGAGGAATTAAAAGATATCATTGCCATGCTGGGATTAGAGGAGCTATCGCAAACCGAGCAGAAAACGGTGAACCGAGCCAGAAGATTAGAAAGATTTTTAACCCAACCATTTTTTACGACAGAGCAATTCACCGGTCGCAAAGGTAAGATGGTGAGCTTAGAAAATGCCCTTGAGGGTTGTGAGCGTATTTTGAATGATGAGTTTGCCGGCTATCCCGAAGAATCATTATATATGATTGGAAAAATAAGCGAAGCAAAAAAATCTTGAAACTGAAAATCTTATTACCAGCAGAAATTTTTATTGATCAGGAAGTAACCAAGGTAACTGCTGAAGCCGAAAACGGTTGCTTTTGCCTTTTACCGCGGCATGTCGATTTTGTGACAGCGCTTGTTCCGGGTCTTTTATCATTTGTATCTAAGGCAGGGAAAGAAGAGTTCATTGCTGTTGATGAAGGAATCCTTATTAAGGCAGGCCCTGAAGTTCTCGTCTCTACGAGAAATGCAATAGGAGGGCTTGATCTAGGAACATTACGGCGAACAATAGAAGGACAATTTGAGGCGTTAAGTGACCAGGAAAAGAAGGCGCGTTCAGTTTTAGCAAATATAGAGGCCAGCTTTGTCCGGCGTTTTCTTAAATTGAAATAGCATGGTTAAGAATAAAAAAGAAAAATATAGCCACGGAGAAGAATTTAGCAAAAAGGTAGGAATAAAAGAATCGCGCAGGATAAAGGCCCGGCAGAAGAAAGGGTTTAGTATTCTCTATGGATTAAGTATGTTTGGTATGGTTGGTTGGTCGGTAACTATTCCAACCATAATTCTTACCCTAATCGGAATCTGGCTGGATAGAAAGTGGCCTGGCAGATTTTCATGGACCCTTACGCTCATTGTCATGGGAGTAATCCTTGGATGTCTGAATGCATGGTATTGGGTAAGAAAGGAGAGCCGGGGCGATTGAGTTTATATAGATAACGTTATCATAATTATGGTATATCCTGATTTAACATTGAGGAATTTCAATTATGTAGGGCAATCCTTTAGGGTTGTCTGGCAAGGCTAAAGCCTCGCCCTGCATATGATCTATGTAACTGCAGAGTGAGAGAACAATGACCAGAGGGTGTTTCTATTTAAGTTACTTATAGATGGTATTGTAAACCTAATGCAACGTTTAGAAAATCCAAACAGTGGCTCTTATTTCGATCTGCTTGTTTTGCTTTGCTCGTTCCCAAACCATGTCTTCATGAAAATGGGAATGAGTTTAGGATTAAGCAGAAAAATCTCTGTCAAAGACAGCCTCTTAAAAGTGTAGAAAATGTAAAGAAGGCACAGGTATGGCAAATGATATTATTTTTATCGTATTGTCTCTTGCCAATGGTATTGGACTGAGCATACTGTATTTTGGAGGTCTTTGGTTAACGGTACAGGTTCTCCCTGTATCGGGTCGCCCTGCATTTTTTATGGCAGGTAGTTTTCTTATGCGTATTGCAGCTATCTTGTGTGGTCTTTATGTTATTATTCCTCATGGTGAATGGAAATCTTTCTTGGCTTTCATGCTGGGGTTTCTTTTCATGCGGATTGTTTTGATCCAACGATTACAATCACGGCATATTAATTTTAGACTTTTACTAAAGAAAAGATAATTATGGAAATAAGTCCTGACTCTGTCACGATTTTTACCTGGGGATATTTTCGTATCAACGCCACCATCGTATATACCTGGGTAGTAATGGTCTTATTGATCATTGTTTCCCTCTTAGTAACTCAAAATCTTTCTGCAGGATTTGCATTATCCCGCTGGCAGAACTTTCTCGAGACCATTGTAGATTCTATGAGGAACCAGATTCGTGAAATTATTCGCCAGAGACCGGAGCCGTACTTATCTTTCATAGGTACATTGTTTCTGTTTATCTCGATTTCAAACTTTCTCAGCATTGTGCCTGGATATCATCCTCCAACAAGTTCGTTTTCGACTACAGCAGCATTAGCTATTTGTGTGTTTTTTGCGGTTCCCTTTTTCAGTATTACACAATCAGGACTTGCAGGGTATCTGAAGTATTATATAAAACCTTCAATATTCATGCTTCCCTTTAATATTCTCGGGGAAATTTCACATACGCTGACACTCGCAATCCGGCTATTCGGGAACATAATGAGCGGAACCTTAATCGGTGCAATATTGATTTCAGTTATACCTTTTTTTATTCCGGCAGTGATGGAGGTATTAGAGTTATTAATTGGACAAATTCAAGCCTATATCTTTGCTATCCTTGCTGCTGTATATATTGCATCTGCGACCCGTGCTGGCCGCAACGAGGGATGATCAGGAAGGATTAAACAGAAAGGAGATCGTAACATGGAAATGAAAGATATTGTTAGTTTAGCTTCAATCATTATTGCAGGACTTACTATTGCTATTGGTTCGATTGGTCCTGCACTGGGAGAAGGACGGGCTTTAGCTCAGGCATTGAGTTCCATTGCGCAACAACCAGACGAGGCTAGTACCATTACCCGAACGTTATTTGTTGGTTTGGCAATGATAGAATCCGTTGCTATTTATTGCTTTGTTATTTCTGTAATTCTTATTTTTGCCAACCCATTTTGGAATCATGTAGTCTCGCAGGCGGGAAAATAGCCTATGCAGATTGATGTACTCACGTTAATAGCGCAAATAATCAATTTTGTAATACTGGTGGTCCTGCTAAAGTACTTTCTGTATAACCGGATTGTTAAGGTTATGGATGAACGTAAAGAGAAAATTATTTCGCAGTTAAAAGACGCAGACCAGAAGAAACAGGAGGCGGAGCAGGAAGCTGAATCTTATCGGAAAAAACTCAAAGAGCTGGATGATAAATACGAAGAAATGCTTTCAAAAGCTCATGAAGAGGTAGAATCTCAGCGAAAAGAATTACTGAAAAAGGCTCATGGTGAGATAAGGGAAGCCCAGGTTAAGTGGTATGAGGCAATTCAGCATGAGAGACAATTATTCATGAACGACATCCGCCAACAAGCGGGCAAAGAGGTTTGTGCTGTTGCACGTCGCGCCCTGGCAGATTTGGCAGATGCCGATCTTGGGCGGCAGATAATTGACTTCTTTATCAAAAAAATCCAAAGGTTGGATAAACAGGAAAGAGATACCCTGAGAAGATCTATACAGGGATCGAAAAAGTATGAAATTGATATAAACAGTGCATTTGAGATTCCACAGGAAATGCGCCAAAAAATGATACATGAAATACAAAAACAAATTACCAGTAATAGTAATGTGCGGTTTACGACATCGCCTAACCTGATCTGTGGAATAGAACTAAAAGTGGATGGACATAAAATTTCCTGGAATCTGGAGAATTACTTACGTGATCTGGAAGATAATGTAACCAATGCTATCGAAAGAAAAGTAAGGGAAAATCAAGAAAATATGTATCAGGAAAAGCAAAATGGAAAACGCCAGGAAAAAGAATGAATGCAGGAGGGAAAAAGATCCTTTCAGATGAAGGAGATAAAAAACGAGGATGGTGAACACGGGGAAGAATAAGAGAGAGCTGAAAACTGTTCTGGACGATACTTTTCAGGTTCTTAACGGAACACTTCGGGAGCACAAGGCCAAACTCGAATCCCGGGAGACAGGCGCTATACATTTTATTGGCGAAGGCATTGCCCGGGTGAAAGGATTACCGGATGTTAAACTTAACGAACTCATTCGTTTTTCAGATAATAAAACAGGAATTGCATTCAATCTCGATCCGGAAGAAATTGGCATCGTTTTACTGGATGAGGCGCAGACTTTAAAAGCTGGTAGTGAAGTTTATCGTACCGGCAGAGTTTTGGATACACCAGTAGGCGATGCTCTCCTTGGCCGTGTTGTTGATTCTCTGGGTCGTCCTCTGGATGAACGGGGACCATTACATGCTTCCCAGCGGCAGCCTATTGAACGGGAAGCTCCGGGAATTCTGGACCGTGCACCAGTAAGTGTTCCTCTGCAAACAGGAATTCTGGTAATTGATGCCCTGATTCCTATTGGAAGAGGTCAACGGGAATTAATTCTTGGCGATAGGCAAACTGGCAAAACTTCCATTGCAGTTAATGCTATAATCAATCAGAGGGATAAAGATGTTATTTGTGTTTATTGTTCAATAGGGCAGAAAATTTCCGGAGTCGCAAAGGTAATTGATGACTTACGTAAATACGGGGCAATGGAAAAATGTATTGTAGTAGTAGCTACCGGAGAGGATTCTCCGGGACTAAGATTTGCTGCTCCGTACGCCGCTACCTCTATGGCAGAATACTTTATGGAACAAGGGAAAGATGTCTTAATCGTATATGATGATTTATCCCATCATGCGCGTACGTATCGGGAGATCTCTTTGCTTCTTCGTAGACCTCCTGCCAGAGAGGCGTACCCTGGCGATATATTCTATATTCACTCGCGATTGCTTGAGCGTTCTACTCATCTGAGTAAGGAGTATGGTGGCGGTTCTCTTACTGCTTTGCCTATTGTTGAGACAGAAGCACAAAATATATCAGCATATATTCCAACGAATCTTATTTCTATTACTGATGGCCAAATTTATCTTTCTCCCGAGCTATTTCAAAAAGGTATTTTGCCTGCTCTTGATGCTGGGAAATCAGTTTCCCGCGTGGGAGGAAAAGCGCAATTATCAGCATACCATGAAATTGCCGGTAATTCGCGCCTGTCTTATTCTCAGTTTGAAGAATTAGAATCATTTGCGCGTTTTGGAACACGACTTGACGAAAGAACGCGAAAGATACTTGCGCGTGGTCAGCATATCCGTGAGATTTTGAAACAATCGCCGTATGATTTACTATCGGCTCCTGAGCAGGTTGTTATCCTCTTGTCGGTGACACAAGGCCTCTTTGATAATGTCCCAATCGGTAAGATGAATGAGGTTAAAAAGGCTGTTCGAAAGGTGACTTTGGAAAAGCTGTCCGATATAGGGAAAC
This sequence comes from Candidatus Jettenia sp. AMX1, assembly GCF_030263775.1. NCBI lineage: Bacteria > Pseudomonadati > Planctomycetota > Candidatus Brocadiia > Candidatus Brocadiales > Candidatus Brocadiaceae > Candidatus Jettenia > Candidatus Jettenia sp. AMX1. The sequence continues at coordinate 21,081 of NZ_SZPP01000001.1, read as the reverse complement.
GGATTCTGGCAGATGAAAAACTGAATAATGATGACAAAAAAGCAATACTCGGTACGGTAGAAAAGACCATACAATCAGGTAATTATTCAAAAAAAGGAAAAGAGATCGGGAATGGAAACGTATGAGTCGTTGCGGGGTAAATTGAGAAGCGCACAAGAATTAAAGTCTATCGTCAGGACTATGAAGACTATAGCTGCAGTTGCTATCCGGCAATATGAGAGGGCTGTAGAATCGCTTTCCGAGTATAACCGGGCCGTTGAACTGGGGTTCCAATTTCTTTTGAAAAAAGAACCTGAGAGGGTGATGGAACGAGGCCAAATGCCGGGCGGCAATCTTTGTGCAATAGTCTTTGGTTCAGATCAGGGCATGTGTGGACAGTTTAATGATCGAATCGTATCGTTTGCAATTGATAACATGAATAGGATTCAAAAACCGGAAGGCAGAATACTTTTGGGTATTGGTGTACGGGTAGCTGCGCGTCTTGAAGGGGAAAAGCAGCCCGTGGAAGAACAATTTTCAGTTCCCGGATCAGTTGAAGGCATTACTTCCATGGTACAAAAGATATTGATTAGAATAGAGGATTTACGCTCCAATAAAGAGATTGACCAGATTATCATTTTTTATCATAAACGCATATCAGGCTCAACGTATAACCCCCGCATGGTATATCTTCTTCCTTTAAATAAAGAGTGGCTTCGAAGCTTAGAAGAAAGGGAGTGGCCTGCACGTGTTCTTCCCCTATACACTATGGATTGGAATCAATTATTTTCAGCATTAATCCGCCAATACCTGTTCTTTTTGTTATACCGCGCATCTGCGGAATCTCTTGCCAGTGAGAATGCCAGTCGTTTATCATCAATGCAGGCTGCAGAGAAAAACATTGAGGATCGTCTGGAAGAGCTCAGAACTCAATTTAATCAGCAACGCCAGGATTCAATTACTGCCGAAATGATGGATATTGTGGCCGGCTTTGAGGCATTAACCAGCGAGAGAAGAGAGGAGCAATTTTCTTGAGAAAGCAGAGAAGATATGCAGATTATTACCCTGACGATGAACCCCACGATTGATACCAGTTGCAGCGTAGATCATGTTGTTGCTGAGAAAAAATTGCGGGGTAAAACTTCCCGCCATGAGCCGGGCGGCGGCGGTATCAATGTTTCCCGCGCAATAAAAAAATTGGGTGGAGAATCCACAGCTCTGTATACTTCAGGAGGACCAATAGGACAGATGTTGCAAATATTGCTTAATCAGGAGAAGATCAATCACCAGCCAATTGAAATCGAAGGAATGACGCGTGAAAATTTTATTGTATTAGAAGAGTCTACACGGCGGCAATTCCGTTTTGGTATGCCAGGACCAACGTTACATGACAGGGAATGGCAGCAATGCTTAGATAGTATATCTCGTATCACACCGAGCCCGGAGTATATTGTTGCAAGCGGAAGCCTTCCGCCTGGAGTACCTGATGATTTCTATGCACAGGTAGCACAGAGAGCAAAAAAGCCTGGCAGCCGAATATGTATTGATACATCAGGTGAAGCATTGCGTTTAGCGGCAGATGCGCATGTATATTTGCTCAAGCCTAATATGAGTGAACTCCAGTACCTTGCAGGGGAAAAAATTAAAAATGAATCACACATGAAGGAAGTAGCAAAGAAGATTATTGAAAGGGGAAAAAGCGAAGTTGTTGTTATTTCTCTCGGTGCGGCAGGCGCCTTCCTGGCGTCAAAGGATGGGTATGAGAGCATACGGGCGCCCGTAGTGCCAATAGAGAGTAAGGTTGGTGCTGGCGACAGCATGATGGCTGGTATAGTAGTAAGCCTGGCAAAGGGAAGTTCGCTGCGGAATGCTGTCCGTTTCGGTATAGCGACCGGATCTGCTGCAGTAATGACTCCTGGTACCGAATTGTGCCGCCGGGAGGATGCAGAGTACTTATATCAGCAGATGATTTCAGGAATTGCATAAGATTTTGAAGAGGTGTTAAACAATGGAGGATAGCAGGCTCGTTAAGGTTGAAGACTATGAAGTGATTGTTGGTAGTGAGAAAGTTGAACGGGTGAGAGAAAAAGCTAAGCTCCTTCAGGATCTTCATGTTGTTCATATAAATTCAACATATTATGGCGGAGGTGTAGCTGAGATATTATCGTCGTTGATACTTTTGATGAACAGTACCGGTATTAAGACTGGATGGAGAGTGATTCAGGGATCTCCCGATTTTTTCACTATTACGAAAAAGATACACAATGCCTTGCAGGGTGGGGATATTAATCTTACCGATCGTAAATTGAAGATTTATGAGGATGTTGTGTATGAGAATGCCATTCGAAACCATCTGGATCACGATATGGTTATTATTCACGATCCTCAACCTCTTCCGATGATCAGGCATTATAAAAGGAAATGCCCCTGGATATGGCGTTGCCATATCGATTTGACAAATCCAAACAGGGAACTATGGAATTATTTGTCTCCGCTTATAGAAAGATATGATGCTGTAATCTTGAGTATCAGGGAATATCAGCAGAAATTGAAGACACCACAATTATTTTTTCTGCCGGCAATCAATCCCTTTTCTATTAAAAACCGGGATATGACAGAAGCAGAAATACAAGAGCGTTTGGTACATTATAATATCCCAACAGATCTTCCTTTGGTAGTACAGGTTTCCCGATTTGACCGATGGAAAGATCCTGAAGGTGTTATTAGGGCATTCAAAATAGCAAGAAAGGAAATTGATTGTACTCTTGTGTTGTTAGGCAATATTGCAACAGATGACCCGGAAGGAGAAGCGGTGTATGATTCTCTGATTAAACAGAGAGAAGATCGTATCATTATTCTTTCCCATCAGGATACGGCGCTGGTGAATGCCCTTCAGAGAAGGGCGACTGTTGTGATGCAAAAGTCAATTCGTGAGGGCTTTGGTTTGACCGTAGCAGAAGCCATGTGGAAGGGTGCCGCTGTTATTGGAGGAAATGTTGGTGGTATACGATATCAGATTGAAGACGGGGTAAATGGATTCCTCGTATCATCTGTAGAGGAAGCAGCAGACAGGCTTATTCAGTTACTTAAAAATAAGAAATTGCGGGAAGAAATGGGGCAAAGGGCAAGAGAAACGGTACGGGAGAAGTTTCTCCTGATTCGTCTTTTGGAGCAATATCTTGACCTGTTCGGGTCTTTTGAGACCCTTTATTTACTGAGAGGGTCAATTGTTGTCTAACTCTTTCCTCATAGAGCACAACCTTAAGAAGCGCTGCAGAAAGATGGGAATCTTTTTTCCTCAATACAATCTAAAATTCTCGTAACAATACTTTGGGAGGTGTCCTATGTTTGGGAATCGAATTACATTATTTAAGTTGTTTGGTTTTGAGGTAAAGATTGATATTAGCTGGCTGATTCTTGCAGTACTCATCACCTTTACCTTAGCCAGGGGATTTTTCCCCCATTATTATAAGGGTTTGCCACTGTTAACGTATTGGTGGATGGGGTTAAGCGGCGCTTTAGGTTTTTTTGCCTCGATTATTTTCCATGAATTCTGGCACTCCTTTGTCGCACGGAGATATGGATTGCCGATGAAAGGGATTACCCTGTTTATTTTTGGCGGTGTAGCGGAAATGGGAGATGAGCCTCCCAACGCAAAAACTGAGTTCCTGATGGCAATTGCCGGTCCTCTTTCAAGTATTTTCCTTGGATTTGGATTCTTTGGGATAAATCTGCTCATTCCCAGGAGTGATCCATTACTGCCAATGAAAGGTGTAATCGGTTATCTTGCGTATATTAATCTCATTCTGGCAGCATTCAATCTGTTGCCTGCTTTTCCTCTTGATGGGGGACGTATCCTCCGGTCAGCCATTTGGAAATGGACTGACAATATTCGTTGGGCAACGAGGGTAGCATCATGGACCGGCTCTTTTTTCGGTATAGCGCTTATGATTTTAGGGATTCTTAGTATTTTCCAGGGAAATTTTATTGGCGGAATATGGTTCTTTGTGATAGGTATGTTTGTGAAAAATGCGGCTCAAATATCGTATCAGCAAGTGCTGCTCCGTAATGTGCTCGCAGGTAAAAGGGTAGGCTATTTTACGAAATTAGATCCTGTTTTTGTGCCGCCTTCAATATCGATAGAGCAGTTTGTGGAAGAGTATTTCTACAAATACCACTTCAAAATGTTTCCTGTCGTGGAGGATACAAACATCGTAGGGTGTATCAACATTGCTCAGGTGAAAAATATTCCCCGGAATGAATGGAACCAGCATACGGTTAGAGAACTTGCAAAAAAATGTTTGCCTGAAAATACCATTTCTCCGGAAGCCGACACGCTGAAAGCCCTTTCTTTAATGAAACAGAATGGCAATACTAAGCTTATGGTTGTTGAAGATCGCAAGTTAATCGGTATTATTACTCTCAAAGATATTTTACAGTATTTTTCCGCCAGAATGGATCTGGAAGAATACTCGGGAAAATAACATGCAATAGCACATGCTATCAATTTTATCAACGAAACACGGATGACAAAGAGTATTCGCCAATGGGGAAATGCTGATAGTATTTTACCCTGTGTTTACCGGTAATTACTTTAATTCGGATTGAAGATATTTTCTTTATCTCTTCCTTCCGGAATCTGAGAAAGAAGTTACCTATGAGAACAGTACAATTACGATTTACTGATTTAATTATTGGAAAAATACTATCTTTCCGATGGAATCAAGGTGTAATGAAGATGCTCCCCGTGGCTTGCGTGTGCATACCCATTTTGATTCATACCACATCTTCACCTATTTGTGCACAAAATCAGTACATGAAGGATATCTATATTCCATTTGCTATAGAGGCCAAATTGTTAGCTGATGAAATGACATCTCGCCATTTGATAAATATCCGGACAAAAGATGGTGTTGTTACCCTTTCAGGGTACGTGGATAATCCTCTCGATTGTGAACGAGCAATTAAGATGGTTGAAGCGATGAGTGATATCCAATCTGTTGTTAACAATATTTCTGTAACTCATATTGTCCGGCCTGATAATCAAATTATGTTCGGCAGGAAAAAGAATTCCAATTTAACTCATGCGCGGGATTTTCAAAAGATCGATATGGATTTCAAGAAAAGAATACTGCCTCTATCTTATGGTAACTTTATTGCCGGAGCTTTTCCTGTAGATCCTACAGCTCTTGAGATTAAAAGAAAAATGACTGATACACTACTGCACGAGGATGAACGTGGAAATACATCTGACGAGGAAATTAAAAGAGCCGTGAGAGATGCTATTTTTCATAATCCAAAGGTAGTTTCAATCAATATACAGGTAGAAGTAAAAGAAGGGGTAGTTATTTTGACCGGTGCAGTAGATAACCCGGAAGCGAAAACTGCTGCCGGGGAAGAGGCGAAGAATACGACAGGTGTATTCATGGTTAAAAATTATTTGAGAATACGGCCCTGGATGTTACCCGGTTACTCTACAACTGCTGAGAGGGTTCGTGATATATTATCGAGAAATTCCCTAACAAGGCATCTGGATATTGATACTGAAGTCCAAAATGGCAATGTATATCTTTACGGCACCGTTAGTACCCTTTTAGAGAAACAATATGCCGGAGAAATAGCATCACAGGTGACTGGTGCAGTAAGTGTTATTAATAAACTGACTATTAATTCCCGATGGTTGCCAAAAACTGATAAAGAGATTAAAGAAAAAGTTGAAACAGAACTTATTTTTAGCGTTTTTGTCCATAGCCCTGAGATTTCTGTAAATGTGAAAAATGGTGTAGCATATCTTACCGGCTCAGTTCATACCCGGCAAGAGGCTCTTGCAGCTATAGAAAATGCATATGATGGAGGAGCAAGAGCCGTAAGAGACTTATTAGAGATCCGTGGAGAAGCAGATGGGGGACTAAAACAGTTAAGGACGAAAGATCCCTTTTACCTTGAAATAGATTATCCCGGTTATTTCGAAGATTTTTATTTTAAGCCCTATTACTATTATCTCTATCCGTAAGGTTGTTCCTTTGGAAAATGATGATCAAAATATGTTTATTTCCATTTCTCGCCTTGTTTTGAACAATTACAGGATTCAGAGATAAAAGCAGATATCAAAGGGCGCCTCAGTTCAGACGTGTATATCGATGATACGTTACTGGATGTTGTGGTAAAAGATGGAAAGGTAACCTTACATGGAACGGTAGGAAGTGCAGCAGAAAAATCCAGGGCTTTCTATGATGCCTGGGTATCCGGGGTCACCGCAGTGGATAACAGTGGATTAGAAGTTAAATGGTGGATGCGTGATGAGTTGCGCCGTGAGGTTAAGTATGTGGATAAATCTGATGAAGAGATCAGGAAGGCGGTTGAAGATACCTTTCTTTACGACCCACGGGTAGCCTCTATCAATATACATATTGAAGTAAAAGATGGTGTAGTAACTCTGTCCGGTATGGTAGATGATCTTCATGCAAAAAGAGTGGCGGAACAAGATGCAAAGAATACGATTGGGGTGCGTGTAGTCAAGAATTTTCTGAAGGTACGTCCTGGAAAATTGCCCACTAACCTGACCGCTATGAGAGACCCGGCTATTGTTGAGAACGTTCATGATGTATTATCAAGGAACCCGATAACTGATCGGCTTGATATCACGGTTGAATCACAAAACAAAAAGGTATATCTGTATGGCGGGGTTAATACCTTCTATGAGAAACGGCTTGCTGAGGATGTCGTATCCCGGGTACCAGGAGTAATAGATGTGGTGAATAAAATCGAGGTTAATTACCGATGGCCGTGGAAAAGCGATGAAGAAATTAAGCATGATATCGAAAGCCAGTGGTACTGGGATGTTTTTGTTAATAGTGATGATATTTCAGTAAAAGTACATAATGGCGTAGCCACTATTTACGGCATAGTTGATAATCAGAAAGAATCCCTTGCTGTGGTAAAAGATGCATTTGAGGGTGGAGCAAAAATCGTACGAAGTTTCCTGGAGTTTCACGGGGATGAAAAAGATAAGCAGAAACATACAAAGGATAAAACGCCTTATTATTATCCCGAATATTTCTACGATTTTTACTCAAGTCCGTATTATATTATCCCACGGGTATAAGAGACTGTCTGAAAAGTCCATATTTATGTCCGGTATCCAGGTGGTGGATTCAGCGCAAAAGACATCGCTTTAATCCACCCTACTTAATTATAGAATTACCGGTAGGGTAGATTCATAATATACATCAAGCTAAGAATGGTGTTCCATAAAAAAGGGGGTATCTCCTTGTAAAAAGAACAACGTATGTCCATGTTCCCCTCTAATTCCCCCTAATCCCCCGAAAGGGGGAAAGAAGGATAAGTTTAGAAAAGAGGGAACAAGGGATTTCCCCCTTTTGTAGGGGCAGGTTTGAAATCCGCCCCTACGGAGGATCAAGGGGGATTACGGGTGATTTGTTATTCTCCACCGTTTCCATATTTTAGCTTGATTGTATAGGAATTTTCATTTTCTGTATGCGGTCTTTCGGTAGAGACAAGGCATTGCCTTGTCTCTACTAAATCAATGTAAATCCTGTAAATCCTGTCTAAAAATAATTTAATGCATATGGGGTGGATTCATCGAAGCAAACCCACCATAGCATCTTTTCAAACAGTCTCTAAGATCTAAAAAGGAGGAATACAGATGTTGATAAGTATAAAATCCCTGTATGGGTACAGAATTCATGCCGTAGATGATGATATTGGAGAGGTATATGAGTTTCTGTTCGATGATAAGGCATGGACTATCAGATATCTTGTAATTGACACCAGTAGCTGGCTGCCCGGCAGGAAAGTTCTTATTTCTCCTGTCGTTTTTAAACAACCAGATTTGGCATCAGAAAAATTTCCTGTGGCGCTTACCAGGGAAGAAGTAAAAAACAGTCCTGATATCGCAGCGGATAAACCAGTTTCCCTGCAGCATCAAATAGAATTATACAAGTATTACGGACCTCTTAACAGGCCTGCTGAGGGCTATTATAATGTTCTCCCTTTTCCTCCGCCTGAGAAGGAAGGTGATCCGCACCTCAGGAGTACGAGAGAGGTGAGCGGCTATCGTACCCATGCCCTTGATGGCGATATTGGTCATGTGAGCGATTTTATTTTAGATATGGAAGATTGGGTTATCCGGCATATGGTGATAGATACCGGGAATTGGTTGCCTGGCAAAAAAGTGTTGATTCCTCCTGACTGGATTACGAGGATAAGCTGGCGTAATGAAAAGGTCTATGTAGATATCCCCAAAGATACCATTAAGGATAGTCCCGAGTATGATCCGTCTGCTCCGGTGAACCGGCAGTATGAGATTCGCCTCTACGATTATTATGGCCGTCCGAAGTATTGGAGTGGTGGTTAGCAGGTCTATTCTTATGCTTATCAGAAGAAAAGATTATGCGAGGGGTTGAGAAAGGAGTGAGATTATGGCAAAGGTAGCAATTAACGGTATGGGGAGAATAGGAAGAGCGGCTTTTAAAATTATTCTTGATAGGCCGGAATTGAAGCTTGTAGCAATTAATGATTTAATTCCGCCAGATGGCCTTGCGTATTTACTACAGCATGATACCTGTTACGGGCGGTATGAGAAAAAAGTGGAAAGTGATGACAATGGTCTGGCCGTCGATGGTACCAAATATAAGGTTGTAAGCGAAAAAGACCCTACAAAACTTCCCTGGAGAGATTTAGGGGTTGATATTGTTTTTGAATGTACGGGTATCTTTACCAAAAAGGAGGATCTGGAGAAACACATCAGGGCAGGTGCAAAACACGTCATTTTATCAGCTCCATCAAAGAGTGCAGAAATCGTTACGGTTGTCTACGGTGTCAATAAACCGGAATCACCAGTCCAGGTCATATCCTGTGCCAGTTGTACTACAAACTGTATTACCCCTGTTGTTGAAGTTATGGGAAGGAGAATAGGAATAAAAAAAGCCATAATGACGACGGTGCATGCTTATACTTCTACCCAAAGCCTTGTAGATGGGTTTAGCAAAGAGATACGAAGAGGAAGGTCCGGGGCAGTAAATTTAGTGCCAAGCTCAACAGGCGCGGCTATAGCAACTACCAAATCTCTCCCGCAGTATGATGGAAAATTTGATGGAGTAGCTATACGTGCCCCGCTTCCTGTAGGTTCCATTGCGGACATTGTTTTCCTTACCGAAAGAGAGACGACGGTAGAAGAAGTGAATCGTATATTTGTGGAGGAATCGAAAAGTGAGAGGTACAGAGATGTATTGGGGGTTGCAGAGGCGCCATTTGTTTCTTCAGATATCATAAAAGATCCTCGCGCTTCTGTCGTTGATCTGGAGCTTACGCAGGTGGTGGATAAAGATCTTGTTAAGGTTATGAGCTGGTATGATAACGAATGGGGTTATACGAACCAGATGATACGGGAAGGTGTACGGATAGCTAAGGGGGTGTAATTCTGCTGTGGGAAAGGTATTTTCTTAATACAGAATCGATAAGAAATGCCGGTAAAGAACAGATTCAGAAGGTAAGAAACACAACTCCGTTAGCCCGCATTAAAAATTCCAGCAAAGGTAGTAAATTTCAACCCGTAATATACGTCCTTATTATGTAAATTCTTGTACGGGTATTGCAGGAGAGACTGCATATCTCTTCTGCAAATATTTTAGTATGGAGGATGCCTGTGATGAACAACAAATACATTCGCTGGTTTGAGAATGTAAGTTCTCATGACGTACCACTCGTGGGAGGAAAAAATGCATCTTTGGGAGAAATGATCAGTATGCTCAAAGATGAGGGAATTCGTGTTCCTGATGGATTTGCCACGACATCTGATGCTTATTGGGAATTTGTAAAGCAGAACAATTTGAGAGAAAAGATACAAGCCAATCTTGATGATTTTAAGCGGGGAAGTAAACAACTTGAGGATACGGGAAAATCGATACGCCGGTTCTTTTCTCATGGCACATTTCCCGATGATATTGCTCAGAATATTCGGGATGCCTACAGAGAACTCTGTAAGCGATACCGGATGGATGAGGTGGATGTTGCCGTAAGAAGCAGCGCAACAGCGGAGGATTTACCCAAGGCGAGTTTTGCAGGACAACAGGAGACGTTTTTGAATGTGACAGGTGAAGAAGAGCTTCTGGATGCTTGCCGGAAATGCTATGCCTCTCTCTTCACCGACCGGGCGATTGCGTATCGTGAAGAATGGGGATTTGAGCATACGAAGGTTGCTTTATCCATCGGAGTACAAAAGATGGTGCGTTCTGACAAGGCCGGTGCAGGAGTTATGTTCTCTGTTGATACCGAAACCGGATTTCAAAATGTTGTTATCATTAACGCTTCATGGGGATTGGGTGAAAACGTTGTTCAGGGCGCTGTGACACCGGATGAATATATGGTTTTTAAACCGTTACTCGGCCGTAAGAAACTGAAGCCAATACTGGAGAAGGAATTAGGCGCAAAAGAAAAAAAGATGATCTATGTGAAGGGGAGGAGTGGTAATACCAAGAATGTTAATACGGCGAGAGACGAGCGTTTATCTTTTGTCCTGAAAGATGATGAAATTCTGAAATTAGCCCGATGGGCCTGTGTTATTGAGAAACACTACGGCAGACCAATGGATATGGAATGGGCTAAGGATGGGGAAACCGGAGAGTTATTTATCGTACAGGCGCGCCCGGAAACGGTACAATCCCGAAGAATAGCCGCAGAGTTCAAGACATACAAGTTGAAAGAAAATGGCAAACGGCTGCTTGCCGGTCTTGCTATTGGCGAGGCCATAGCCACCGGCAAAGCTTGTATAATCAAGAGCTCTGATGAGATAGGAGGATTCAGAGAAGGAACCATTTTAGTGACGGGAATGACTGACCCTGACTGGGTGCCGATTATGAAGAAGGCAAAGGGTATTATTACTGACTATGGTGGACGTACCTCCCATGCGGCTATTGTAAGCAGGGAATTAGGCGTTCCAGCTATCGTAGGCACAGGAGATGCGACAAGATCCTTAAAAGATGGCCAGGAGATAACCATCTCCTGCGCTGAGGGTGATCATGGTTATGTCTATGAGGGTGTCCTTCAGTTTGAAGAATCAGAGATAAGTTTGAAAGATATTCCTGATACGAAAACCCAAATCATGATGAATATTGCCAGTCCGGAAGCATCTTTCCGGTGGTGGCGCTTGCCCTGTAAAGGAATTGGACTGGCTCGTATGGAGTTTATTATCAATAATATTATCAAGATTCATCCTATGGCTCTTATTCATTTCAGTAAGGTAGAAGATAGAATAGCCCGTGAACACATTGAGGAACTTACTCAAGGATATAAGGATAAAACAGAATATTTTGTGGAGATTTTAGCGCGGGGCATTGCAAAAATTGCTGCCCCCCAATATCCTCATGATGTGATTGTCCGGATGAGTGATTTTAAGACTAACGAGTATGCAAATCTTATCGGAGGCAGACAGTTCGAACCCCGAGAGGAGAACCCTATGCTTGGTTTTCGTGGAGCTTCGCGATATTACAATGCTCGTTATCGTGAAGGGTTTGCATTGGAATGCCGGGCAATTAAACAGGTTCGCGAGGAGATAGGCATGGCCAATGTCATTATCATGATACCGTTCTGCCGGACTCTTGAGGAAGCAGACCGGGTGCTTGATGTGCTGGCAGAGAACGGATTGAAAAGGCATGAGAACGGTCTTCAAATCTATGTTATGAGTGAGGTCCCGTCAAATGTGATATTAGCAGAAAGATTTGCAGAACGTTTTGATGGCTTTTCCATCGGGTCTAATGATCTTACCCAACTTGTTCTTGGGATAGACCGCGATTCAGCAGAGCTGGCGGAACTTTTTGATGAACGTAATGAGGCCGTTAAGCATATGATACAAAAACAGATTGAGAATGCGCATAAAACTCATACAAAGGTTGGCATCTGTGGACAAGCTCCGAGTGATTACCCTGATTTTGCCGAGTTTTTGATTAAGGCTGGCATCGACTCTCTATCTCTGAATCCTGACAGCGTAATCGAAACAAAACGACACGTTGCTGAAATTGAAAAAAGAAGAACCGGCAAATGATTTTCCTGCTGCAAAACAAATAGTGTGGAGAATGGTATTGATGAAGAGGATATTTCTTAATGGTTATATTGTAACCAATAATCATGTTGTAGAAAGATTGGAATCAATACTGCAGCCCATCGAGAATGCAAGCGATTACAGATTCGCTATGGAGCAAGCGGAAAGAGGCAAACCTCTTCTTTTCCTGGTAAATAGAAGGGGATTTATGTAACAATAAATATTTCATGAAAGGAGAATACTATGAATTATGACGAGTTTACCGGACAAGTTCAAAGTCGCGCCCGGCTTGCCTCAACCGATGAAGCAATAAGGGCAATTCGCGCTACTTTGGAGACGCTCGGAGAACGTTTATTCGGGAACGAGGCAGATGATCTTGCTTCCCAGCTCCCAACAGAGCTTAAGCCATATCTTTTGCAAGCAAAAAGTAAAGAAAGTTTCGATCTGAATGAATTTTTCAAACGGGTCTGCCAGAAAGAAGGTGGAGGTATTGAGCTTCCAGATGCCGTTTATCATGCTCGTGCTGTTGTCTCAGTATTATGTAATGCTGTTTCACTGGGTGATCTGAATGATATTCTTGCACAACTTCCGTCAGATTACGATGATTCTTTTTGAAGCAGGCAGTGAAGGAACTATGCAGAGACGAAGAGACAGATAAGACGCAGAAAGGACAAGGGCAAGGATCCACCTTGTAACTATAGTAATTCAAAAATGAAACCGAACACAATAAGTCAGGGTTTGATTCCATGAACATGGACAAACCATCCCTATTCAAGACATACAGGGACAAGGTTTGTCCGTGTTGCCACTTGATGTATAGAAAATCCAAGGTTTTTCATGATGCCGTTAACATAGCCCTAACCCCAATTGCAGAGACGCAAAATGAACCCCATATGCATCAAGCTAAGAATATTATTCCATGAAAAAGAGCAATGTGTGTTCATGTTTCCCTCTAATCCCCCCTAACCCCCCTTTAAAAAAGGGGGGGAAAGAAGGATAAGTTTAGAAAAGGAGGGAAAGAAGGAAGGATTTTCTCTTGAGAAAAGTTTGCCTGATCAACAATATCAAACTTTTCCCCCCCTTCTAAAGGGGAACTAAAGGGGATTATGCATTTCCCCCTTTTTTAAAGGGGGATCAAGGGGGATTACGGGTGGTTTGTTATTCTTAGCCATTTACACATTTTAGCTTGATGCGTATGGGAATGGACCCACCCCTAATCCCTCCCAAGAGGGGAATAAAAAAGTCCCCCTTGGGAGAGGATTGAGGGGTGGGTAAAAAAGAACGGCCGTTGAGTTTTGCCTTTTAAAATCCAACCTCATTTAATAATGCCCTGTCTGGTTTCATCCTTTACATACTATAGCAAACGCTTTTTCTCTTCCGCTATTTTCCTTGATTGAAAGATACAAAAACAAATGAAACCGAAAACAGGTGTTTCTTATGAAGGTTATTGGCGCTGTTGGGCTTAACGGCTCCGGAAAGGATGAACTTGTCAATTATCTTTCCCGGAGATATGGTATTCCCGTGCTGTCAGCAGGAGATGTTGTCAGAGATATTGCGCAGGAGGAAGGTATCGCTCCAACAAGGGATAATCTGCATGATATATCCAGGCGATACCATGCCCAATGGGGAAATGATATCTTTATGAGAAAATTGATCGGAAAGATTGAGGAGTGTCAATGGAAGGTTGTTGGGATTACCGGGATCAGAACATCGGCAGATGCAGCAACCCTCCGGAACCATTTTGGCCAAAATTTCATTCTTGTCCATGTTGAAGTATCTCAACCATCTATACGCTATGAGCGCACGAGGAAACGTGGTGAGGCAAGAGATCCTCAAACCCTTGAAGAGTTTTTAATACAGGATAAGGCAGAAGAAGAGATCTTCAAAATAAGTGAGACGATTCATTCTGCGGATGTAACGATTAATAACGATGGTACTCGCAAGGACTTTTATAAAAAAATAGAAGAGTTTTTAGTGCAACGAAAGATATGTGATGAGGTGCAGACACTATAAACAGGCTAAGGAGTAATGCATGGTAGAATTGCCAATTGCACCATGGACACTTCCATGGCAAGACGTCATTCAGGATCTTCATGTTTCCCCGAACCGGGGACTCGATACTGTGGAAGTGAAAAAAAGGTATAAGAAATTTGGTTCAAACCGCCTTCAGGAAGTAAAAAAGAAGAGTGCCTGGATAATTCTTATTAATCAGCTAAAAAGCCTTATTATTTTACTTCTCGGAGTTACCACTATAGTATCATTCGCATTTGGAGAATGGGTTGAAGGCATGGCGATAGGAGTTGTTATTGTTATTAATACCGCCATTGGCTTTTTTACGGAGTTGAAAGCGGTTCGTTCAATGGAGGCCTTGCGTAAGCTGGGGAGTGTAACAACTAAGGTTATTCGCAACAGCCAACTCAGAGAGATACCTGCCGATGAACTTGTTCCCGGAGATATTGTAGTGTTCGAGGGTGGCGATGTCGTTCCTGCGGATCTTCGTCTCTTAGAGGCGTCAAAGCTCCAGGCTGATGAGTCTGCCCTGACGGGAGAATCTACTCCTGTTAGCAAAGGGGTAGAGCATCTTGAGGAAGACACATCGCTTGCCGAACGGACAAATATGCTGTTTAAAGGAACATCGGTTACCCGCGGGTCGGCCAAAGGTGTTACTGTGGCTACCGGGATGAAGACAGAACTGGGGAAAATCTCTTCTCTTGTTGAAAGCGCCAAAGAGGAAATAACTCCATTGGAGAAGCGGCTTAATAAACTGGGCAATAAGCTCATCTGGGTAACTTTAGCCGTTACGCCGGCGATAGCAACGGCCGGCATTATCACGGGTGAAGATATACTTCTTATGATTAAGATATCAATAGCCCTTGCTGTGGCAACCATACCGGAAGGGTTGCCAATTGTAGCTACCCTTGCGCTGGCGAGGGGAATGTGGCGCATGGCAAAACGGAATGCCTTAATCAACCGTCTCTCCTCGGTTGAAACCCTTGGCGCAACAAGTATTATTTGTACCGATAAGACAGGTACACTGACTGAAAATAAGATGACAGTTACCCGAATTATCCTTGATTCAGGCGAAATAAAGATTAGCGGGGAAGGGCTTAATACAGAAGGTGAATTCAGGAAAAAAGGAGAACCTCTTGATCCTTTACGTGAAAAAACCCTGCAGGAGCTGTTACATGCAGGTGTACTCTGTAATAATGCATCTGTAGAACCGGAAGAAAAGGATGCCAGGAAAAAGGCTGTTGGCGATCCTATGGAAGTTGCGCTCCTGGTTGCCGCTATAAAAGCGGGAATTGACCGTAATAAACTTCTTGCAAAGATGCCTGAAGTGCGTGAAGAAGCCTTCGATTCTGAAGTAAAAATGATGGCAACTTTTCATGCGGATAATAACCAATATCTCGTTGCTGTAAAAGGCGCTGCAGAAGCGCTCCTGAAGGTTTGTTCTCATCGTATGACTGAAGAAGGTAAAAAGGAGATGAGAAGTGAAGATCGTAAATGGTGGTTGGAAAGGGGCAACCATATGGCCAGAGATGGCCTTCGTGTTCTTGCTGTTGCTGAAAAAACAGTTACCGCAAGCAACTCTAATCCGTATGGACAATTGACATTTCTTGGCATAGTCGGATTTCTTGACCCACCGCGCAGTGATGTTGCCCCTGCACTCGCCTTATGCCGGGATGCCGGTATAAAGGTAGTCATGGTTACGGGAGACCAGCCCGTTACTGCGCGGAATATTGCATTAGCTGTTGGATTGATTCATGAGGGTGAAACAGAAGTGATCCACGGTAAAGATTTAAAAAAGCCTGAAGAATTATCAGAAGAAGACCTTCAGCGTATCTTGCGGGTGTCTGTCTTTGCAAGGGTCGATCCAAAACAGAAGCTTGATTTAACTGCTATATATCAAAAGAATGGGGCTGTTGTTGCAATGACAGGTGATGGAGTAAACGATGCGCCTGCATTGAAAAAAGCCGATATCGGAATTGCTATGGGTCAATGCGGTACTCAGGTTGCGCGTGAAGCGGCTGATATGATTCTTAAGGATGATAATTTCTCCACAATTGTTGCTGCTATTGAACAAGGTCGTGTTATTTTTAATAATATCCGGAAGTTCGCTCTCTATCTTCTCTCCTGTAATATCAGTGAAATTATGGTAATTGTTCTCTATTCGTTCATTGATGTACCAATGCCAATTCTTCCGCTCCAGATCCTGTTCCTTAATCTTGTTACGGACGTATTTCCAGCGCTTGCTCTTGGCGTGGGCGAAGGAGATCCTCATAGTATGAAGTATCCGCCACGCAATAGTAAGGAACCTATTTTAACCTGGTATCATTTGCTTGCTATTGGTATATACGGTATGGTAATAACTGTATCAGTCTTTGGGGCTTATGAGCTGGCATTGAAATGGGAAGGGATTGATAAGAGACAGGCTGTATCTATTCCGTTTATTACCCTTGCATTTGCTCAACTCTGGCATGTTTTTAATATGCGCGATAGCAACTCATCTTTTTTCCGGAATGAAATAACCCGTAATCCTTTCATCTGGGGGGCGCTTGCACTCTGTACAGGACTTCTTATGATTGCCATCTATGTGCCCGGCCTTGCTGCTGTATTAAAGATCGTGAATCCGGGAACTCATGGTTTAATCCTGGCACTGGTGATGAGTATAATACCGTGGATAACAGGGCAGATAGTAAAAATATTCAGGACTACATTTTTATAAGATGAGGTAGTTGTTCATGAATGAGAGCGAAATACGCCAAAATAAGATAACAAAACAATGGGTTATCTATGCGCCCGCAAGAAGAAAAAGACCGAAGGATTTTGAAAAGCCAGAGCATGAAAAAGTACCCGTACCTCTTTATGATAAAGAATGTCCTTTCTGTCCGGGTAATGATCATATGATTACCTCGATCATTACGGAGATAAAAGAAGGCGAAGACTCCTGGAAGATTCGGGTGATACCCAATAAATTTCCTGCTGTAATTCCCAAAAACAACATCCGTCGATACAATAAGGGAATTTATCTGGCTATGGGAGGATATGGTCATCATGAAGTTGTTATTGAAACCCCGTATCATAATCAGGAGATTGCCCAGATGTCCTTAAAAGAAGTAGAACTTATTATAGAAGTTTATCACAAACGCTACAGAGAACTTATTAAGGAGGATGGGAACATGATGGTTATCATATTTCGCAATCATGGATTACGGGCAGGCACCTCCCTGATTCATCCTCATTCACAAATTATATCAACCGGTATGGTTCCAGGCTATATACGGTGGCGTGAGGAGATGGCGCTACACTATTTTGATGAGTGGGGGCGCTGTGTATATTGTGAGGTTCTGGCGTATGAAATAAAAGACAAAAGACGTGTTATTTACGAAAATGATTTATTTGTTGCGTTTGTTCCATTTGCAGCCGAAGTTCCCTTCGAAATCCTCATTATGCCCAAGATGCACAAAGCAAATTTCGGTGATATATCAGATAATGAGAAATCAAGTTTTGCCCTTGCATTGAAAAATATTTTAGAACGATTAAGAAGGAAGTTGAACGATCCGGACTACAATTATACTATTAATACCTCGGTGCGATATAGGGCGGAAGAGCCGCAGTTGCATTGGCATTTGCTTATAAGACCCCGGCTTACGACCCAGGCTGGTTTTGAAATTGGCTCAGGCATACATATCAATCCTTCGATACCTGAAGAGGATGCCAGGTTTTTAAAACATGAATAAAAGAGCTTAACCGAGAACAAAAATCCTTATAGATGAACAAAAACCCCAATATCTTTTTACTGATATTGGGGTCTTCATGTATCGTAATTATACCGTAAAATTTATACGTGATTACTCCATATTTATAATTTATATAACATCAGATCTATTGAAACTAATTATGTATTAAAATATAAGAGCACGCTTTTCAATAAAGTTATAATTTGACGACATTTGAGGCCTTGTAGCCCTTGTTGTCTTTTACGATTTCAAATTCGACCTTATCTCCTTCGGCCAGGGTTCTAAACCCTTCGGTCTGAATCGATGTTTGATGTACAAAAACATCCTGTCCATTTTCCTGTGAAATAAAACCAAATCCCTTTTGGTCATTAAACCACTTTACTGTTCCAGTTGCCATTCTCAATCACCCCCTTTCATAGGCAATTTAAAGTTAAAAAAAAAGCTACAAGGTTGTAACCCTTGTAGCTTTAATATTATCACAATACATAATACTATTTACAATACAACAACCGAACAACACATAAAGAATAATACCAAAAGGTATGCATGAAAGCAAGAAAAAATATACAATAAATTTTCATCACGTCCTCACGAGAGAATTTTACGAATACCAAATAAAGAGGATAGATGGTACATGCAACTTGTCAACAGTTTATCAATCGAATGCGTATACAATCCCCTCCCCGGAACGATTATTTTCTGGCAATCGATGCTTCTTTCATTTCAAAAAAATGAAGGTTTTTCCTCGCTTCTCTGAAGCGATCTTATACCAACGAATTACTGCTCAATTTATTTCTATCAAAGTGAGAACTTGATTGTAGAGGAATTTTCATTGTATGTAAGCGGTTTTCGGGGTGGTACAGACAAACGATCCTTACAGGGACATGCCCCCGTTCAAGGCGTACGGGGACATGGTTTGTCCGTGTTGTGTTTAACGTGTCATTGCGAGGGTAGTGTCCGAAGCAATCTCTTGCATAGTTGAGAAAAGATTGCTTCGGGAAAAAACCCTTCGCAATGACAAATACAAGAGAGTCTATTATGATAAATTAAGTTGACAGTGTACTAGAGCGTGTTATGCACTTTTGTGGGTAAAATTGTTATAATTTGGGTATGGAAACCAATAAACACAAAAGAAAACCGTACCCAAGTGATGTTACTGATGCTGAATGGGCATTTGTCGCTCCTTATTTGGCCTTGATGAAAGAAGATGCTCCCCAAAGAGATCATTCTTTGAGAGAAGTCTTCAATGGGCTGAGATGGATGGTCAGAGGGGGAACCACCTGGAGGATGATCCCTCATGATCTTCCCCCCTGGTATACCGTTTACCAGCAGGCTATGAGATGGATAAGAGCCGGAGTCTTTGATGCTATTGTTGATGATCTTCGAAAGATCCTGAGATTGGCTGAAGGGAGAAAAAAGGAGCCTTCTAGAGCGATTATCGATAGTCAGACTATTCAGTCTACCCCTGAGAGTGGGGGAAGAGCCGGATATGATGGGCACAAGAAGAAGAAAGGAAGCAAGATCCATATGGCTGTCGATACTCTCGGACATCTTCTGGCTTTGCAGGTAACTCCTGCCAATGAGCAGGAACGAGCTCAGGTGAAGAAGCTTTGTCAAGAGATTCAGGAAGTAACGGGAGAATCTGTTGAGATAGCTTTTGTAGATCAAGGCTACACAGGTGATCAGGCAAAAGAGGATGCCAAAGAGCATGGAATAGAGCTTCAGGTGGTGAAGCTCCCTCAAGCAAAGAGAGGATTTGTACTTCTCCCCAAACGATGGGTCGTTGAGAGATCGTTTGCCTGGAAGAGCAGGCTCAGAAGACTCGTAAGGGATTATGAGCGTCTACCTGAGGTATTAGCTGGTCTTCATTTCCTTGCTTTTGCCATACTCATGCTCAGAAGATTTGTTGAGGTGATATTCCAAAGTGCATAACACGCTCTAGTAAGTATCAAATATTAATATTTTTGAAAACTCAAGAATATACTACAGCTATGCAATTTGTTAATTAAAACTGAAATGTAAAGTTGATCTATTAGACGTAATATGGGGAATAAACAAAAGGAGAAAGATCATGGAGAAGATGCTTGCAACTGAAGAAGAAATCGCTTTACGGGCATACAACAGACAGTACCTATGCGCAGAAATGGGGGGCGGAAGAGAAGTAGTAGCCAACAGAAATGAAGCTCATGAATGGGAGACTTTTCGACTGATTGGATTGGGTAATGGAAGTGTAGCGCTTAAAGCCCATAATGGACAGTATGTATGCGCGGAAATGGGAGGCGGAAGAGAGCTAGTTGCTAACAGAAATGAAATTCACGAGTGGGAGACTTTTGAATTAATAGGATTAGGAAATGGAAAAGTAGCATTTAAAGCCTACAATGGACAGTATGTATGTGCGGAAATGGGAGGTGGAAGAGAAGTAGTAGCCAACAGAAATGAAATTCATGAATGGGAGACTTTTGAATTGATTGAATTAGAGGAGGTTAAAATACCTGATCAACCTGGTCTACCTAAGAAAGGCAAACTTCCTGATATAGGAACAAGAATTTGCGTAGACCAAAAAGAGAAAAAGGCAAATATCCGGATAACTGCCCATATTTTCACTAATAATTATAAGGTTTATGATGACATAGGAGCAAGTACCAGGTTAGAATTGGAGAAAAAGCGACCTATTTCGCAAAAAGCATGGTGGTGGAATATTGATGGCCATAATAGTGTGAGAGCTTTCTTCACTATAAATGATGATTTGGGCCAAAGTATAGTATGTCATGAAGCCCACAATTATCAATTTGATAATTATGTTTCTGCAAGAGCTATACGTTTTGGAATCCAGATTGGCGGAGAGATAGGAAAGATACTTGATCCTACGCAATATAATTTTAAAATGGATGGTTTTAATTTAGATCTTAGATTCTGGGAAAAAGATTGGAAAGGTATTCTAGCTGATAATAAGTTTAAATTTCCGATAGAAATAAATTTCCCTAAAGATAAGGCCAGACAATTTGATGGAGTTATTGCCTTTCATGCGGCTTCCAGCAAGGGACAGGAATTCCGTATAGTAACCAGTTGGAATGTGACTAATAAAATAGTAGTTCCTGAGCAATTTAGAAATGTATTTGATTATTATATTAAGTGGTAAGATATTAATATACCATCTAGTTAGATTTTATTCTCAATAGGTTGACATCTGTTTTTGGAAGTTATAATGGCTTTGTTGCACAAAGCCGGATAAATATCTGATATACTAAGAGAATAAGGGAAAGAGTACCATAAATTATTTTGTAGGATAAGTATATCAGTATG
>NZ_SZPP01000039.1:0-27408 GCF_030263775.1 Candidatus Jettenia sp. AMX1 | reverse complement strand
AACCCGGAGAGTTGCTCACCCGCCTTAGAGCGGCCTTTGTCGATGGGCTTCAGAAGGTAACGTTTCCCTCACCCCCTGCCATCCTGGCTACATGGCTTCTGGCTTTTACCATGACAGGTCTTTCACCCGTTAGTAAGCACTACCCTTCGCTGGGCACGCCAATTTGCAAAATTGAGCCCGCAAGAAGACTAAATACAAGCATTTGGGAATAAAGAAAATTCAAAAAGCTATTTTTATGCACAGCAAAAACTATTTATAAAAATTCGTTGCTTCCGTCTCTTCAACTGGTCTGGCAAGACAATCCTCAATCATGCTGACCTTAAACCGAACATCTCCGGGATTCAGTGCTTTGATAATAACCTTCCAGCTTGCTTGCGCTTTCGGGGCTAATGTTGGTAGTGGACCAAAACTTACCTCTTTCCCTTCTACGATTCCCCTTGTGGGTCCGGTTGATGATACATATTGCATTGAGTCCTCTAACGTGCATGTAATTTTGATGTTTGTACTAACATCTGAACCCTGGTTAGTCACCGTAATAATATATGCCTCGGTTTCATTAACCTCTATTGGGTCCAGGGTATCAACTACTTCAAGAAGAATTGCCGGAATACCCAGGATCTCAGTTATAGCCGATGCAGAGACAGGCTCGGCACAAACGGCCTTTACCATTGCTCTGTTTATTACCCTTCCTTTACTCTCAGCGCGAAGTGTTACACTTACTTTTTTAGACTCCTGAGGTTGTAAAGTTCCCAAGTTCCATGAAACATTTTTTCCGGTTAATGAACCTCTGTCGCTCGCACTTACAAACGATGTCTCATCAGGTATGATATCCTCAATACTTGTTGATACTGCTGGCCCATCGCCCTTATTGCTTGCAACAATATCATAGGTAATCTTTCGACCAATGAATCTCTTATCGGGACCTGTCTTTGTAATTGCCAATACTGGTTTTCTTACGGAGACTGTAGCTGCGTTAGATTTGGCGCTTAATCCACCCTCCGCAGTAGCCGTTGCAGTATTGGTATATCTACCAGTTTTGCCCGGCTTAAGGGTTAACGAAACCTCACGTGATTCTCCCGCTCGTAATGCACCTATCTCTTGAATTACGTTCGTTTCACCGGTTACGGTACTTAACCCTGGTGGCAAAGTTTCCTTAATCTGAATATCTCTGGCAACACCTGTACCCGTATTGCTTACGACAAAAGTTACTGGTATTGTATCACACATCATAACCTCGGAAGGCATGCGCCTGGTGAGATTCAGTTTTGGTTCTACCGCTGTTGTAGTAACACAAAACGGCGGTAATTTATATGCAATATCCGTGCAAAAAGGTATCTCCCCTGTTTCCATAGCAATTCCCGTAATTCGAATTACTTTGGTCTCTCGAGGACCTAAATTTCCTACAAACCATTGCGCAGCACCTTCCCTTATATTGTCTTTCATTTTAGGAATCGAGTTTTCTACCTTGAACTTATGGGAAATTGTTTCAATTAACTCAACGTCTTTTATGTTCATATCTGTAACATTCGTAACGTTAATACTATAATTAAAAAGTTGTCCGGCACGGACTTCCGAAGGAACATGCTTCTCTATAAAGATAACACCGTGACTTTTATTGCCAGCAGTAAATGTATCGTAAGTTCCACGTTTATTTGTATCTCTTTCTGTAGACAGATATTTGCGGCTTGCAGATGATGATAATGTATCTCCCGAATGGCCATATGCATACATCTTCGTATCTTCTCTGGTACCACTTCTTTGATATCCACAACTACATATACTCGTTGTTAAGGTAAGTAATAAAAATAGTAAAGAATTTACCCCATACCCTCTATTCATACATATAATCCTTTTATTAAAAAATTTAAAAATGTAAACATATAGCATTGATACATCTTTTATAAATAAAAAAAGCCGTTGCGTTAAAAAACGCCCCGGCTTTTTATTAATAAAATGCACATTTATGAAAAATCAAACTTTAATCCTAAACTACCTATACGTCAAATTCGGCAGTATTATTGATAGAAGTTAGTAGCTTCTGTTTCTTCAACCGGTCTCTCTAAACAATCCTCCATCAAACTAACCTTAAGTCTAA
Organism: Candidatus Jettenia sp. AMX1; assembly: GCF_030263775.1. Taxonomy (NCBI): domain Bacteria; kingdom Pseudomonadati; phylum Planctomycetota; class Candidatus Brocadiia; order Candidatus Brocadiales; family Candidatus Brocadiaceae; genus Candidatus Jettenia; species Candidatus Jettenia sp. AMX1. The sequence goes on along the minus strand of NZ_SZPP01000039.1, from coordinate 25,313 downwards.
CATCGCCTTCATCCACAGCCTTGACGATAAGCTTCCAGCTTGCTTGTGCTTTCGGGGCTAACGTTGGTAGTGGACCAAAACTTACCTCTTTCCCTTCTACGATTGCCTTTGTAGGTCCAGTTGATGATACGTATTGCATGGTATCTTCTAATGTACAGGTAATCTCCGTGTTTGTGCTTGTATCAGAACCCTGGTTGGTTACCGTTATCACATAGGTTACAGAATCGCCAACGGCAACCGGATCTTCAACATCTATTACCTCAAGTAAGATCGCGGGTATACCTAATACCTGAGTCACAGCCGATGCAGATACAGCCTCGGCACAAACGGCCTTTGCAACCGCTTTGTTTTCTGCCTTTCCTATACTTTCGGCACGAAGTGTTACACTTACTTTTTCAGAATCTTTAGGTTGCAGAGTCCCTACATTCCATTTAACAGTATTGCCAGCAAATGTACCTCCATTGCTTGCACTTACAAATGATGCATTGGCAGGTATAGTGTCTTCAATAACTGTTGATGCTGCTTGGCCATCACCTTCGTTACTAACTTCAATATCGTAAGTAATTTTTCGGCCTACATACCTCTTTTCGGGACCTGTTTTCTCAATTGCTAATATCGGCTGTTTCACGATAACTGTAGTAGAATTAGATTCAGCACTTAATCCACCCACACCAGACGCTGTTGCAACATTGGTATACTGACCGGTCTTTTCTGCCTTAAGGGTTAATGAAACTTCACGTGACTCTTTTGGCTGCAACGAGCCAATTGTCTGCATTATACTCGCCTTACCATCCGCAGTTGTTAATCCTGAAGGCAAAGATTCCTTAATCTGAACATCTTGAGCAACTCCAGTACCGGTATTGCTTATGATAAGAGTTACAGGAATGGGATCACAGATTAAAACTTCAGACGGCATACGTTTGGCAAGGCTTAACTTCGGCTGCACAATCACCGGGGTTACACAAAATTCCGGCAAGTTGTACGTTGCGGTCGTGCAAAACGGTATTTCACCTTCTGTCGTAGGTACACCGGTGACCCTTATTACCTTAGTCTCTTTCGAATTAATATCCCCTATTAACCATTTAGCAACACCCTCTTTGAGAGGTTTTTGCATCTCAGGATCAGATTTCTTAATTTGGAATTTTTCTGAAAGTGTTTGAACAACTTCAACATCTCTAACGGGTACTTGTGTAAGATTGGTAACCTTGATAAGATATTCATATGGCTGATTAACCTGACCCATTCTAGGAACCATTGTTTCCACAAGGATTACACTACTGTGCGGATCCCCTGTGGGAAATGCTCCCATAATTACCAGCATATCTGATTCTGCCTTAGCCGGCTCTTTCTGTTTATGCATTACCTGATGCCTGGGTGGCGGTTCTTCTTCGATATGCCCATGTGCATAAGGCGGTTTTTCTTCAACCTCAGTTCCTTTATAGCTACATCCATAAATTCCTGACAAAAATATTACAAATAAAACCAGATACGACTTATTCAATTCAAACCACTTCATACTATACCCCCCCTTTCTAAAATTCTCTTATAAAATAATTTTCCCGTGAGAAGGACCAACTCCTATACACTCAAGATTTATGCGATTATCATAATAGGCAAACACTGTACCATCTTTATGTTTACAAATTTTTAACTGGTAAATACATCTTTAAAATATATTTAGAACTAATAAGCATTATTATCTAAATATTCAAGGATTTAAAAGTTATGATATCAAAATCTATGAGATTGCTATCAGATTTAAATAATTTTCAGGGTATCTTTATTTTGAGTGATTTTTTCCCCTATGATGAAAATTTTTCTAAAGCTTTAGAAAATTATTCTATAAACCTGTAAAAAAACGGGAATAAATTCTTATTTCATCATTCTTATTTATTGAATATCCGATGTAAAAAAGTTATAGTAAAAATGAGTTAATCATCCCGAATTTGTTAATCATTCTTTTCATTAAAGTAAGGGATACATATGAAATTACTACAAAAAAAGTTTTTTCAATCCTTCGTAATTCTCTTTTTTATTCTCATTACGGCATTCAAGGCTTCCGCTCAATTTGATTGGCTTTCTGAAATTTTTAACCCTCAAAAACACCTCAGTGATAAAAAGATCGTCTCTGGATTAAAAGAAGCCCTCAAGGTTGGCATTCAGAATGCAATTAAAACAACGGGCAAACCTAATGGGTATTTTAACAATGAATCGATTAAGATATTGCTACCTGAAAAATTCGAAATACTTGATAAAACCCTGCGTACGATAGGCGCAGGAGAGAAACTTGATGAGTTTATTTTAAGTATGAATAGAGCTGCAGAAAAAGCAGCGCCGGAAGCTAAGGATATATTTCTTGATGCAATTTTCGATATGACGTTTGAAAATGTACTAACAGTTTATAAAGGTGGCGATACAGCTGCCACTGATTATCTTAAAGAAAAGACGTATAGCAAACTTGCAGAGAAGTACCAACCAACAGTAAAAGAGGCATTAGCTGAATATAATGTCACCAAAAAATACAACGAGGTTGTAGATAAATATGAATCTATCCCGTTTGTAAAAAAATTTATGGCGCTTGATTTGGATCATTATGTATTACAAAAGGCTCTTGATGGATTATTTTACGTATTAGGTGAAGAAGAAAGTAAAATCCGTAAAGACCCGGCAGCAAGAGTAACAAAACTTCTCAGAGAGGTTTTTAAGAACGTATCACAATAAGTTCATACTCTGTAAACCGGTACCTGGGGTGGTACTGACAAACTTTGTTTGTCAGTGTTTTGTAATCCATATCCATGTACGTAAGTAAATAAGCACGGACAAACCCGTTTGTCCGTGCCACCCGGCCTGGGGCTTCTAAAATCATTCCACCCCTTTGGGGTTGAATGTGGTATGTTCGTTTTCATACAGAGAGTACTATAGAATCGGATTACTATCTGGTTTACCAGACAGGTATGATGTGACTCCTCGTTGATGGCAAGAAAACAATCCTTTCATATACGCGAGTTGTTTATCAAAAATGCATCTCCCTAATATAAACGCCTTCAAATTCCGCAATTTGGGAGAGTTCCATAACCTGTGTAATGCTGGCAATACGAGCTGCTTTATCTATTAAATCTTTATTCAGAATTATTCCTACAGCGCCTTCCAGGCTTGAATTACCAACAAAAAAGAATCTTGTATTTTTTAGTTCCGGAAAAAAACCGACCCTGAACAGACTCTCTTGCTTCAAGTGATACCCAAATGCACCTGCAATGATAACCGCCCTAAGTTCTTCTGGCTTCCTATTGCAGGTGGCAAGTAAAATCTCAACACCTGCCCTGATAGCCGCCTTCGCCAGTTGAACCTGCCGAATATCTTCCTGTGATATTGCCACGTCATCTGATAATTGGAAATGCCGTTTCCCGTTTTTCTCGAACAGACATTTTTTATACCCTTCAGGCAGTCCATTGCCTTCCTTACCCTGCAATCGCCCTTTAGAATTCACAAGTCCAACCCGTATAAGTTCTGAAACGATATCCAAAAGCCCGCTTCCACAGATACCCCTTGGCTGACTATTCCCTATTACTTCCAGGAAAAGTTTATCTCCCAGACAGACATGCTCGATTGCACCTTCTCCGGCTCTCATACCCGAACTTATGGTCATCCCCTCAAAACACGGTCCCGCAGCAGTGGATGTCGCTACCATTCCATTCTCCAGCAAAAGGACCATTTCACCATTGGTGCCGATATCAACAAAAAGGGCTGGTAATTTAGTATCTTTAAAATCTCTGGATATCGCATACAGGTTTGCCTGCCCGTGTACCATATGGTCAATAGCTACAAGACCGGAAACTATATCCCCGCCAACATAGGCTGAAATACAGGGAAGGGTTGTTACTGTGGCATATACTGCTCTATGAATAGAAAGCTCTTTCGCTGTCGTGGTAAAGGTATTAAGCACCTCAGCCTTATATGGATACTCACCAATTCCCTTGATTTCCTTATTTAAAAAGATATGCTGCATCGTAGTATTACCGGATGCTACGATTTGATAGATATTTTCTGGCTTTACACCTTTTTCAGATGATACAAAAGAAATTAAAAGATTAATAGCGGATATAAGCTCTTTGTGCATTCTGAGAAGGCCATCATGATGTGATGTTGAATACTTTATCCGTGACATAACATCATGACCATAATATACGAGGGGATTCAGTGTTGAAGCAGCGCCTGCTATTTCACCATTGATAAGGTTAACAAGTGATGCTACTAATGTTGTTGTACCAATGTCTAAAGCAATTCCATACATCTGAGATCCCGTATCACCCTCTTCAATAGCTACGGGTCTATCGTTCATGTATACCTTTGTAAAACAAGCACCCTGATCATTATAAAACATATCTTTCCATACAGAAGGATTGATATTTCGTTTCCTTGTATTCTCTGTATAAAAGCCATCAACAATCTTCATGGTCTTCTTTTCATAACAAGGGATGATAATTTCCATGTCAGTTTCTGCGACAGTTCTGCAGGCAAGCGCTGTAGTAAGGGTCTTATTTACTCTTATCTGTACAAGGTCCTTCCCGCACTTCCCGGTACCACCGCACGGACCTTCAATAGTAACACCAAGCTTTCTTGCTGCCTCAAGGATCGTAATTCCTTTTGGTACAGATCCTGTTATTCTGGAGGGATAAAAAGTCAGTTTTACATGATGAGTCATATAGTTACCTTAGCAATTGTTCTTATAAGAGTTGGATGCTACCATTTCTGTCATAGCTTTTATATGTCTAACGGGCGTTTTAGCACTGAGACCGCATGCCGGGGCAAGGATATCGATACCGAAATCTAAAAGATTTTTTGATATCTTTTGTATCGTGTTAATGGGACCATTTTGTAAGAGTATAGTACTTACATTACCCATAAGCTTTTTTCCTGGAATCATAGCCCTTGCCTCTTTTATGTTTACTGCAGAGTCTACACTTATGCATTCAGCGCCAAGCTCATTGAGAGGGCCGTAGATAGCGCTTATATCTCCACATATATGTACGATAACGGGTTTCTCAAACATATGGATATGGTTTATCATTCTATTCAAATATGGAATTGCAAACTCTTTGAATAGTTTTGGTCCGAGTATCTCACCAGTTGCAGAAGGATCGGATATCACAATAAGATCAGCGCCGTTTTTGATAAGCGCCTCACCATACTTGATACTGTTCTTTATCAAAAATGAGAGTAAACCGTGAACATCTTCAGGTTCCTGTCTGAGTGCTTTAAACAGTATCATTGCATCAATCAGAGAGGTAGCAAGACTGAAAGGACCGACTAAATTACCTATGACAGGGACGTCTGGAATCTTTTGGCTTACAATTGCTGTACATTCAAGAATTGTTGGAAGACGTCCATCTTTATACGGATCGATTTCTTTTAGATCCCTCCACTGTTTTACTGACTTCAATGGATAATGAACCATACTAGGCTCCGTAATCTCGTCACCGTCCTCCACCTCTCCACCCAAAGCTTCAGCTTCTACAGTCATGCAAAAAGGAATACCCAGATTCTCCATTCCTGTTTCATTATGCATAGCAATCGAAAGTTCAGCCATTTTTTTCGCATCCCTATGGATTGCTGGCCATCGGCAACCTGTTTTTACCATAACCTCTCTGCTAGCCATAGTCATCATACCACCCGGACAAATAACGGGGGTTCTATCGGCATGCTTGCCTTGAAGAACTTTAAGAAGTCTTTCTTTTTCTATCATAGTTATTAAGAGATTCGAAAAGAGTTTCCTATCAATAACGTTCTTGAATAGAATTTATGAATACCTAATTCAAGTTAATTGGAAGCCGGGCAAATCTTCTTCCTGCCTCGAGAAATGCAATCATATTCTCATGAGGTGTTTTTATAGGAACCTCGCATCCTGTAGCTACCACATATCCCTTCGGATTGTCTGCTGCCTTTGCTAGGCAATCCTTGACCATAGCAGTTATAATCTCCGGATTTCCTTTCAGCATGCCATCAGCAGGACTCAGATTTCCCATTAAACAAACCTGCTCTCCTACTAATTCCTTAGCTTCTAAAAGATCGATAGTATCAATACTCAGGATGTCGGCTCCACTTTCAGCCATGCATTGTATTACCCTTTTTGTCTTTCCACAGATATGGAGCACACCCGGAAGGTTGTAAGAATGGATGTGTGAGTACACCTCTTTAAGATAGGGCAAGACAAATTCTCTAAAATGTTTTTCGCTTATCATCGAGCCGGTAGCTATAGGTTCAACAGTAACTGGCACACCGCCGGCTCTTACATAAGCATCGACAAGGTTTTTGACCGATTGAGTGGCAACTCTCATCAGGGTGTGTATTAATTCAGGATCTGTATAGAGTTCTTTTATAAATCTCTCCGTTCCTCGTAAGGCTGCTGAGGTCGTAAACGGTGCCCCGATAACTGGTACGATAAAGACATCATTCCCGATAGCATCTACACATCGTTTTATTGCTTCCAGGTATACGGGGATCCTGCCATCCTTTCCCGGGTCTACTGGTTTGAGCTTTTTCAGGTCTTCCCTCGTTTGTATAAACGGAGTTTCTACCTGTGGTGCGTCATCTTCTGGAAAGTACATTCTGGTGCCCATAGCTTCAGCCAGTGTAGAAGTGGTAGAAAAGATATACACAATGTCATGCCGGTATTTTTTAAAACATGCAATGTTGGCATCTCCCATATTCTTCCCATTTGTACAAAAGTCCCTGACAGTCAGATTTAAACTCCTGGATGCAAAGTTAAGAATCAGGGGGCTTACCAAAAGCCTGTCAATCTCCTTTCCCTGTATGGCTGCCAGTAATCTCTCCTTAGGTGTCATTTCATCCCGAGAATTCATCGTGTTCCTCCCTGCCCTCGTTTAACACTTACAAGCTCCGGCGTTTTCAGTATGAGAGGACTGAAAGGAATACGCTGCACTATGTCATTGGCAACCTTAACTGCCTCGGCAGCATTCTTTGCATATCCATCTGCCCCTATATTTCTTGCAAACCCTGGAGATATTGGTCCACCACCAACCATAACCCTGGAGGCTATACCAGCCTTCTTAAGGCCTTCAATAACCACCTGCATACCATCCATAGTTGTGGTCATAAGAGTAGAAAGACAAACAAGGTCTGCCTGTAACTCTCCTGCAGTATCAACAAACTTTGCATACGGTACATTCCTGCCTAAATCATGCATTTCAAATCCGGCGTTATCCAGCATTATCTTGACCAGGTTCTTCCCAATATCATGGGTATCACCTTTAACAACACCGATTACGGCCTTTTTCTTACTCCATGCAGTTTCCTTTGGCAGATAAGGTTTGAGTACCTCAATCCCTGCATACATGGCATCGGCACAGAGGAGTATTTCCGGAACAAAATATTCCTCATTTTCGAATAACTCATTGACCTTATCCATTCCTTTTGCAAGCCCATCCATTATTGCCGTATAAGGGTCGACTTTGCATCGTATCACCTCAGCGGCCGCTTCCTTAGCGCAGTCTATGTCCATATCAATTACGGCCTGGGCTAATGTAGTTAAAATATCTGCTTTTTCCCTTTGCATAAACACCTCCTAATGGCAAACTCCAAATATGAAGCTTATTATTTTACAATAAATTTATGAAGGCAACTCCACTTTTACAGCACATACCTTATATTCAGGGGTAAGCGCCAATATATCCTCTCCGGGACCAGTTAAAACATTCGTTGGGGTCTCCGGGAAATGAAAGGATAGGAACACGCTCCCCGGTCTGGACTTCGTTGTAACATCTGCTTGCACTTCCAACGATCCCCGTCGCGATGTTACTCTCACGATATCTCCTGTTTTTATACCAAGTGGCTCAGCATCACTGGGATGTATCTCTATAAATTCTTCAGAACTGATTGAACGAATCTCCGGATTCCGAAGTGACATCGAACCGTTATTATAATGATAGAGACGGCGGCCTGTTGTTAAATATAAAGGATAGTCATTATCAGGTAATTCCTCTGAAGGGGTATACAAGAGGTCATTGAGCCGTCCTTTTCCTCTCGTAAAGGTATCTTTGTGCAAAATGGGCGTACCAGGATGCTTCTTATCCCATACTGGCCATACCAGCCCATCCCCCTCAAGCCGTTCATAATCAATTCCTGCAAATTCTGGGGTGAGGCTGGCAATTTCCCTCATAATTTCGCCTGGATGGTTGTAATGCATCGGATATCCCATCGCATTAGCAATGAAACACATAATCTCCCAATCATGCCTTATCCCTTCTGGCGGTGGTATAGCCTGGTTCAATCGCCTGACTCTTCTCTCCGCATTGGTAAAAGTACCTTCCTTCTCAAAAAAGCAGCTGGCAGGAAGGACTACATGGGCTAATTTAGCTGTTTCTGTCATAAAAAGCTCCTGTACCACAAGAAACTCAAACTCTTTCATGGCAGAAACCACATGATGGGTATTCGCTTGTGTTGCCGCAGGATCGTATCCAATGATGTACATTGCCTTTACCTTTCCTGCCAGGGCTTCTCTATACATTTGAGGTTCCTTTAAACCTGGTTTCACAGGAAGTTGACAGCCCCATGCTTCAGAAAACTTTTTATGAACAATAGGATCATCTGCTTTTTGATAGCAAGGATAAACATCAGGCAAGGCACCCATATCACAAGAACCCTGAACATTATTTTGCCCACGGAGAGGATTGATACCGGTATTGGGCCTCCCAATGTTTCCGGTAATCAAAGATAAATTTGCAAGAGACATAACACCATGCGAACCGGCCTTATGCTCGGTCATTCCCAATCCATAGACGATCATACCCTTCCTTGTACCCGCATAGATCCTGGCAGCCTTAATAATATCCTCCTGAGGAACCCCTGTAATTTCTTCTACTCTTTCAGGTGTATACTGTACGACCACTTGTTTCAGCATATCTATGTTTTCCGTACGTTGCTGGATAAACTCTTTATTCTCCAAATCCTCTTTTAAAATGACATGGAGCAAGCCATTAATAAGAGCCACATTGGTGCCCGGTTTCAAACGGAGCCATACCGTTGCGTACTGGACAAGTTCTATTTCACGCGGGTCGATTACAATCAATTTAGCTCCGTTCTGCCGTACCGCCTTTTTTATCTTCAGAGCTGCTACCGGATGTGCTTCAGTAGTATTTGAACCACTGACAATAAGCGCTTCTGCACCCTCAATATCAGCAAGAGAATTGGTGGCCGCTCCGCTTCCCAATGCAGCCCTGAGTCCTGTAACCGATGGCGCATGACATACCCGCGCACAATTATCCATATTATTTGTGCCCATCACGGCACGAGTAAATTTTTGAGCTAGATAATTCTCCTCGTTTGTACCTCTTGAGGAACTAAGACATCCAAAAGCATCAGGTCCGTATTTCAACTTGATCTCCATAAATCTTCTGGCAACCAGATGAATGGCCTCCTCCCAGCTTGCTTCCCTGAAAGGTTGATTCAGGTGATCGCGAATCAGAGGCGACTTCAATCGATCAGTGCTTTTATGGAATTCAAAGCCGTATCGCCCTTTAACACATAAGCTGCCATAATTAGGAGGTGAATGGGTATCTGCCGTTACCTTCAGGATTTCATTCTGCTTTATGTGAAGGACAAGACTGCAACCCACACCACAGTAACAACAAACGGTACGCACTTTTCTTGTTTCCCATGGACGGCCTTTCTTTACTGCAGGCTTATCCATGAGAGCGCCGACGGGACATACGGAAACACAGTGTCCGCAAAATACACAACCGGAGTTTTTTAATGGTTTCTCAAAGGCAGTTGCAACTGAAGTCCCCATTCCCCGACTCGAAAATTCCCAGACATGCTGATTCTGTACTTCATCACAAATCCTGACACATTTTCCACAAAGTATGCATTTACTCATATCCCGGTAAATAGCCGGATTCGAGTCATCAGGTACAGGCGATGGATTACAGTTCATAAACCTTGAGGTTTTCACTTCATATTCATACATGAGCTTCTGAAGCTGACATTCCCCGGTTTTATCGCAGGTAAGACAATCATTGGGATGATGAGACCAGATAAGTTCTAAATTAAGTTTACGCGCACGCATAACTGATTCACTGCGGGTAGAGACCTTCATGTCTTTAGATACCGGAGTTGCACAGGATGCCACCAGAGACCGTGCACCCTCGACCTCCACTACACACATGCGGCAAGCTCCCGTAGGAGCTAAACGTGGGTCGTAACACAAAGTAGGGATATGAATTCCAGCTTTTTGGGCTGCTTGTAAAATTGTTTGAAAAGATTCCGACTCTACCTTCTTACCATCAATGAATAAAGATACCATAGTTATATTCTCCATGTATAGTTATAGATGTTGAGAAACAAAGCTTCGATGAATTTTTAAAGCGAAGTACAAAAACATTATCCAATTAACTATTGGAAGGAGGGCGGTATCTTTCCCTTGGGGATGGTACTGAGAATGAATGGGGACTATATCTCTCGCTGGATAGTATGTAAGTTATAAACTAAAAACATCCTTGAGATTTTGAGAGATACAAAAAAGGCAGATTGTGAAGAGTCCTTACCTTATCCACAAAATCCGGGAATGGCACCGCCACCTTAACAGGTGTACTCACCCATACTTAAGTAACATGTATTCCTCCCGGATCATTATTGAACTCCAAAGATATAATGTAAATTACATGAGGCTGCCTTTGGCAGAGCCAGTGTAGGGCGAAACTTTAGCCTTGCCCTATATAATTGAATTTCCGAAATATTACCTGAGCAAACTTATTTTGTAATTTTTTTTTAAACTAGTTTGATTATACAGATGAGTCACTATTTTGCAATTGCAAAATAGTGTGAACAGCTCAAACAAATATGCTAAATCCTCCACGTAAGGAAGAGAAACCAAGGAAAATTTTGTAGTTACATAATGTATTAATTTATACTTATTGTCATTTAATATAGCTTCCATTTGATCCAAGTTAACCAATACGTCTTGTGCTAAAAATTACCTATGGTTATGGTCGTGGTTATTGTGTTCATTATTGATCTTACACTCACAGCCGAATTGAATAACCGTATGTCCAATCCTGAATTTGTCGCTCAAAACGCAATTAATCATTTTAGAAAGTTTTGTAGTCTCACTGATCATCATATCTTTTGTATCGATATGGGCGCTCATAGAGTACATCCCGGAGGTAATCGTCCAGATATGAATATCATGCACATCATCAATTCCGGGAATCTGCCTGAGGCTCTCGGCTACTTTATCAATATTAATCTCTCTCGGAGTAGCCTCCAATAAGATATCCACAGACTCCATCACTAGTTTATAAGACCAGATAAGGATAAGCACACAGAGCATAACACTGATAATGGGATCAATAATAAACCAGTGAGTATAATAGATAATTACAGCCCCGACTATGACACCTATAGAGGAAATGGTATCGCCGATCATATGAATAAATGCAGATTTGATATTCAGACTGTGCCCCCCGTGATCATGACCACCTTTCATAAGAATATAAGCACAAGCTACATTGGCAATCAAACCCACACATGCAACAACAAACATCTTCCCGCTGGAGATAGTTTCAGGATGCATAAAACGGTGATAGGCCTCGTAAAATATCCACAGGGTAATTACAAAAAGAATCACACCGTTAAATAATGCTGCTAATATCTCTAAACGATAGAAACCATAGGTTTTTTTTACCGTAGGCGGTCGTGCTGCAAATAATAAGGCAAATAAGCTTATCAACAAAGCAAATATATGAGTAAGCATGTGACCTGCATCGCTAATCAGGGCAAGACTATTGGTGATAATTCCACCGATTACTTCAAAGATAAAGATACCACCAGTTATAAAACTCGTGAGAATGAGCTTTTTTCGCTCATGAGCCCTGTACACATGTCTATGCCCATGCTCATCTTCTGTCTTGTAATAATCTATGCTATGGATGTGTTCGATGATCTTTCTCCAAACAAATACATAATCATTTTAAAGATACACTTTTATTCAATTATAAGACCCTAATGAAATGAAAACAAACTTTTTTCTAAAAACACATCTGTATCCTCAATGTTCTTATACACCTGGATACAGAATCTTTCTCATTATAGAAACCCGATTTTCCCTTGACCACACATCAATTCCGTAGTAATATTCGGCATATTGGTTCCATTAAATTATCATCTCTATGGTTATGGTTACAATACCCGTTCGTTTACCGGTAATAATCCCTTTATTTCGCCCCTTTAAAAAAGAGGAATTCTGTGGGTATTTTAGAAACAAGTAACATGGCACAAAAAAATCAATATCCGGATTTTATCAACCCTTATCATCAGTAATATAAAAGAGAGGGCCAATCATGGGAAAGATTATCTCATTTATCAACTATAAGGGCGGAGTTGGTAAAACAACCACCACATATCATATTGGATGTGCCTTAGCTTTGTATCATAACAAGAAAATTTTACTCATCGATACAGATCCCCAAGCAAACTTAACCTTTTTATGTACTATACCAGAACAATGGGAGATATTTAAAAGAAATCATGGGACTATCTCAGAATTGTTTAACTCCTATTTAAAGGATACCGCAAACTCTTTTGACATTGAAAAAATCATATGGAAATCACCCATTAAACAGGCAACAAAGGAAGCTGTGCCAAACCTTGACCTGATTCCATCCGATGTTGAGTTATTAGGCATCGATATTGATTTGGCTGCAAAAACAAAAATGAAAAATGAAAAGGGATTTTATCAGGAACAGATCCATATCCTCAGACGAACAATCAAGAAGATCAAAAACGAATTGGGTATCGATACTTCCTGTGATTTTCGGGATGCTTTTTTTTATATAGAACAACGCCATATTCTCAGAAAAGCACTTGATAGGATAAAAGACATCTATGATTACATACTTATTGATTGCCCTCCAAATTTGTACCTTGTAACCCAGAATTCAGTGTTTACCAGTGATTATTATATGATAACAACAATCCCGGATCATCTATCAACGATCGGAATAAGTATCCTTATCAAAAAAATTACTGATTTAAATGCCGCTATTACTCAAAAATACCGTATTATAGGGTCGAATGCAAAATCCGTTATTTTGAAAGGCTTATTATTTACGATGATTCGTAAATCTGGCCCAAATATTGTAAGTACCTTGAAAGAAAGAATGCAATCGCTCCGTAAAGATTACCATACTCTCTGTTTTGAACAGTATATATCGTTGGGCACCGGATACACAGAAGCTGCCGCATCTGCGTTACCTGTTTTTTTAGCAAACGACAGCAACTCAATTCGGGTAGCATCGGAATATAAAGAAGTAACAAATGAGTTTTTACAAAAAGTTGATGGTAACTAACTATGGCAAAAATAAGAAAAAAATATAACCTGAATAATGCATTACTACAAATAAAAGAATACCTTCTGTTATTGCCAGGAAATGAAGACCGGCAAAGAATAATGCAAAGTATCTCCGAAATACGAAAAGAACTTGAGACGTTACGGGAAAATATCAATCATTTTCCCGATACGTCTGAGATGGAACAAATATCCAGCGCCATTACTACCCTTGCATCATTTTTCGAAACCTTAAAAGACAGGCCTCTTCTTGCCGAAAGCCTTTTCCCAAAACAAGCAAAGGCAAAAAAGCCTAAAAGCATCGCGATCGATATTGCTGCATTACAGCAACAGTTGGAGGAACTACCCACAGAGCAGATTCCTGAACAACTTACAAAGCACAAAAAGGATACCCTTCTTGAATTATCCTTAAAAATGAATATAACAGCCAACAAGAGGCTTACAAAAGATGCCCTCGCTGATAGAATTTTTAAGCTGGGATTTGCAAATAAAAGAGGATATGATTTATTGAAAGGTTAATAATACTGCCTTCCAGAAGTAATGAGCAGTTTACAAAAGCAAGCAAAGATCAAGGTAAAGTATATCTTCTTTGTTTACTACCCGATTTTTAAACAACTTGTATATCGCAGGAAATAGTACTATGTCAAAAGGAAAGAATAAAGGGAGGGAAAGTTTTGTTCATCAAAAAACGTTTTTCTCTCCTGAGATTATAGAAGAACAGGCAAGAGATGATTTGGAAAAGAAAAAATTTCGCCAGGCGAAAGACGGTTTTAAGGAACTCTGCAAGCTTGACAAAGAAAAATATCTTCCCAAACTTTTGGAATGTTACCACGGTCTGGCAAATCAGATGATCCAAAACGGACAATTGTCGGATGCAGCTCAAATTATTGATAATATAAAAGCGCTCACGGGAGATAAAGACGAAGGGACTCTGGATATTTTGATTGCCATGAAAAAGAAAGATTATGATGCGGTTGCAAGGATATATGCCGATCTCTTATCACGGGGAAAAAATCTAGCAAATATTCAAGAATTACCACGGGTAGCCGATGCCCTGGTTATCGTATTTCAGGAATTTCCCCAGCTAAAATCAGCCTGTCCTGAAATAGACGAAGAATTATGCGCTGTACAGCATGCGTTGGAAGACATTTCCGCAGAAAGATATGAAGAAGCATGGCTAAAGGCAAAGAAAATTGCGGTACATTCTCTTTTTTCCCACTGGAAATTGTTTATTAAGGGACTCATTGCCTTTTATAAAAAAGAGGATCAGAGGGCGCTTGAAGCCCTTGGACGTATCTCCTCAAATACACTCTTACGGGATATTGCGCAACCGTATATGGCGCTCCTGAACAGTAAAATTATTGATCGAAATACCATACATGAATCATTTGTAAAAAAAATGTGTATAGTAGCCGGATATCCAGACCTTGTATCCATTCTGCCAAGAGCCGATTCTCTCTGGAAGGCAGGACGTTACTACGATTCTTACTGCCATATCCGTAACACCATGAAGACCTTTCCTGAAGAAAGTTCCGATATTTCGGGTACACTTACACGGTTCTATTTTAATAGTATTCACCATTTACCCGGCAAAGCAGCAATGAAATATCTCGATGATTTACTAAAAAACGATACGGTTGCCTCTCCTGAATACAATCTTGAGAAGGTACTCATTTGCAAAGCAGAAAGCCTGTTTTTTGAAAATAAACTGGTAGATGATGATGAAGATGACAGCGACTGCGCTCAGGTGTGGGAGTGTTTTTTAGAGACTTACAGAAAGGTTTTTGGTAGTAATAACAAATTGGAATCCCTTGTTTACTTCCGCCTTGGTTCGTTGTTTGCTGTTGAGAAACCGCAAGAACCTCCCCTTTTCCCCTGGTTGCCCGTTAGGAAAAATAAAGACCTTCTGAGGAGTGCGCATCTTGCTGAGCACTATTTCAATAAAAGTATAAGCATGGATAAGAATAACAAGGATGCATATCTGGGATTATTACAAGTATATGAAAAGACCTATAATCAATCAAAGGCAAATAAATTATTGGACAGATTAATCCCTCTTTTCCCCGATGATTCAGCCATTCTGACCCGGGCTGGCGTCAGTTGTGTTGAGCGCAAGTCATACATAAAGGGAATGAAATATCTTGAACAGGCTACTCAGAGGGATCCTCTGGACAGCACCATAAAAGATCATCTTGGTTTTTCTTATCTAAAAGCTGCTCGTGTTTATTTTGATAAAAAACAGATGGACCAGGGAAGGAATATATTCGAAAAGGCATTAAAGAATGGAGTATCGAATGCCCATGATTTCAATAGAGGATACGCATATATTTATGCCCGATGGGCTGTCCTTGAATTAAAAAACGAGAACAAGGACGCAGCCAATGAAAAGTTACAACTTGCCCGTGGGAAGGCAGAAAAATTACTTCCTCTTCTTTACTTCACTCAATTAATTTCCCGATGTTATGAGCTTCCTGATACTTCTCTGCAAAAACTGAACGCAGAAGTCGATCGGGAATGGAGTCTTCCACCGACTCCGGAGAACGCTGTAGCTTTATTGATGATTTACAGCTATATCAATACTTTGGGTTTTGCCTGGTTAAAAGCAGAAATGAAAAGGGTTGTCCTGTATGCTCTTGATGCTTCTGACAAACCATGCTCCCGGAATGATGCCCTCGGTATTGTCTCTTTTGCCTTGCCTGATAAACAAGCGCATAAATTAGGCGA
This sequence comes from Candidatus Jettenia sp. AMX1, assembly GCF_030263775.1. NCBI lineage: Bacteria > Pseudomonadati > Planctomycetota > Candidatus Brocadiia > Candidatus Brocadiales > Candidatus Brocadiaceae > Candidatus Jettenia > Candidatus Jettenia sp. AMX1. The sequence continues at coordinate 9,229 of NZ_SZPP01000039.1, read as the reverse complement.
TGTATATATCAAAAAAATGCTGGAAAAAGACAGGGAAGATCCTCAATTTCACTATTTGAAATACCAATTACAAATAATGAACAGCCGCCGTCTGCCAGGAAAAGAAGGTATTGAAGAACTGAATCGCATTCTTCACCTTGCAGAAAAGAGAAACAATAGAGAATTGGTGCGGGATTTAAGAAAAAGAATCAAGGCGTTGGAAGAAATACTCAAGGTAGAGGATACACTGAATTATGGTGGTGCATTTGACACGAGTGGTACGAATACGAACCTGAATATGGATATGGAAATTTTAGAAGAATTATTTGAAGAGATGCAACGAACAATGGGTGGACGTGGGAGGGGAAAACGTTAGCTACCCTTTCTTTTTCTCTGTTTTTAGCCTCTTTATGTTTTACAATAAGCTTTTTTCATGAAGGAATATACTCTATGACACCGTATGAATTATTAGGTATCGATCCAACTGCTGATGATAAAACGATTCGCAGGGCATACCTGGAATTAATAAAGATCTATTCACCTGATAGAGAACCAGAGCGGTTTAAAGAGATAGCAAATGCATACGAGTCGGTAAAAGATGAAAAAAGGCGGTTAGAATTTTATTTATTCAATAAAGATATCCCCATAAACCATCCTTTCGAGGCATTATCGCTGCAAATGAAAAGGGCAGGGAAAAGAAAACCACCGGACTTTACCACATTAAAGGAGTTACTCGGAAATGTATGATGAAGTAGCGAACGCCGACAGCAATCTTGAATCATGGAAATCCAATATTGAACGCGAATTTAAACAATGGATCAGCGAATTAACCACGATTCCGGAAGTTAATCCCCTGCCTGAGGAACCAGATTTATATTCATTTTACCAGGAATTGTGCGTTTTCAGAAATGAACTTCGCGTGGGAGGAAGGCGGAATCAGGAAGTTCTTACGCGTTTCGGAGAAAGCTTGTCCGATTTCCAGAAGACTATTACTGGCCTCCAAAATAAACTATACCAGATGGATAAAGAAAAGGAAGAAAGTGAATTCCTCTCGCGTAAGCACCTTTTTATCCTATTGGTTGATGTGTTGGAAAGAATGGAAAGACTAAAGAAGAGATTATCATCTCCTCCTAAAAAGACATTCTTTAAAAACGATACCAATTGGAGGAATGCATGGAATAGTTTTAAAGATGGATTTGATATTACCTATTCTCATTTAGATAGTTTATTAAACAGGGAAGGAATTATGAGGATAGAAACGGTTGGAATGCCTTTTGATCCTACATGCATGACAGCCGTTGCCGTTGAACACACAGAAAGGTATCCAGTTAACCAGGTCGTAGAAGAAATATCCCCCGGCTTTTTATATAAAGGATATAGCATAAAACCGGCCGAGGTTAGAATAGCAAAAAATTAGGCTGCTTTTGACAGCAAGGGTAGGTTCGAAACCTGCTCCTCCCACTCATGAAAAAACAGAGTCAATGTAGGGCAAGGCTTTAGCCTTGCAAGGATGCAAACCCAAAGGTTTACCCTATATACAGAGGAAACCACAGAATACACGAAAGAAATACCCTGTGTCCTCTGTGGTTAGATTTTCACAAACGGAAAATGAATGAAAGAGGTTAAAAATGGAAACAATTGTCGGAATAGATCTGGGTACCACCAACTCAGAAATTTCTCTCCTGGAGGATGGAAAACCAAAGGTTATTACTATTGATGGCGATCCCATCATGCCTTCGTGTGTTGGCATTGACAAAAGCGGTAAACTTATCGTCGGAAAGGCGGCGAAGAATCAAATAATCTCAGACCCTGAATCCACAGTATTATCCATAAAACGAAAAATGGGAGAACACATCCGGGTCAGGTTGGGTAATAAGGAATTTTCCCCGGAGGAAATATCTTCCTTCATTCTCCTGGAGCTAAAGAAGCACGCAGAAAGGTATCTTGGGAAAACAATAGAGAAAGCTGTCATTACCGTTCCGGCTTACTTTGATGACCGCCAGAGAAAGGCAACAAAAGATGCAGGTTTATTGGCAGGACTCGACGTAGTCAGGATTATCAATGAACCAACTGCCGCTGCCCTTGCATATGATGCAGGGCATATAGAGAACCACAAACTCCTGGTTTATGACCTTGGCGGCGGTACGTTTGATGTCTCTCTTGTGGTAGTTGAAAACGGCGTTGTGGAGGTTAAGGCAAGCCATGGAGATACCAAACTTGGCGGGGATGATTTTGACCAGTTATTGATTAACCATATTATACAGGACTTCAAAACCAGGCACGGTATTGATTTAAACGAGGATCTCCGGGCAAGGAGACGGCTTCTGGTATCCGCAGAAAAGGCCAAGCGGGAGCTTTCCGATCATCCTTTTGCAAGGATACGGGAAGAGTACCTGTACAAAGATCTGCATCTCGATATAGAGATATCCAGAAGTAACTACGAAGAAATGATCCGGCCTCTTTTGCAAAAGACTTTGAATTGTATCCAAATGTGTCTCAAGGATGCATCGATCCTGCCAAGAGAGATAGATAAGATCATTCTCGTTGGCGGAGCAACCCGAACCCCTTTGGTACATGAGATCATCAAAAGCGAAATCGGGATTGAACCCCATTATGAAATCAGCCCGGACCTGATCGTTTCCATGGGCGCTGCCATTCAAGGTGGTGTTATTGCCGGTTACAAAACACATTCTATCCTGGTTGATATTACTCCCTATACTTTCGGCACCAGCGCAATAGGAGAATACGATGGGCAGACGCACCTCGATGTCTTTGTTCCCATCATCAAGCGAAATACCCCTTTACCCGTAAGCAAAGGAGAGGTTTTTTATACCGTGGCTGATAATCAGGAGGAGGTAGATGTAAATATTTATCAGGGAGAGGAACCTCTTGCGGAGGACAATATCTTCATCGGTAATTTTCTCGTTAAAGGATTGAGCAAGGTTCCGGGGGGAAATGAAATTGTATTAAATCTTGAGCTTGATATTAATGGCATCTTGAAGGTCACTGCTATTGAAAAATGTACGGGACTTTCAAAAGTTGTGACGATGGATACCAAAAATATCAAAACCCACTTAGATATTGCAGCAGCTCAAAAGAATATAGCTTCTTTCTTGACTGATGAGGCTGAAGATGAAGAAGCAGAGGTCTCTGATGCTCACTTTGAAATTGTAGAAGGCGAAGAAACAGAAAAACAACCGCTTCTTATGAAAGCAAAAGACCTCCGCAAACGGGCAGAAAAATTGTTGAATTCTATCGGACAAGAAGATGCACAAGAGATACGCGATTTACTGGATAAAAGTCGTGATGCGGTAAACGCCGGCGATACAAAACGTTTGAGTGAAATAAATACATCCCTTGAAGACATGATCTTTTATCTGGAGGACTAATGGAAATTCAATGTCCCTCGTGTAAAAAAACAAATTCGGATTCCTCCACCTGCGTCCGGTGCGGCTGCGAGCTGCAAACGTTACAGGCAATCCTGCAGGCTGCCGAGTCTGAGATCTCAATCAGCAAGAATAAATTACGGATGAGAAATCCTCAGGATGCGCTCAATCATGCGCTCAGGTCATGGCGTCTCAAAAACTCCCCAGAGGCAGCAAAACTGGCATTCCTGGCGCATGTCAGTGAAAAAAGATACAAAGAAGCCCTTATGTGGTATAGTGCTATGCAAATAAAGAAAGAGAATGGCTAACAGGAAATTGCGTAAAGGTCGAGCCCTCCGGGGTTATCCAGGTTATTTCTCCAATCCATACGCCCATGCCAGGATGCTGCCATCCATGTACTTTACATTTTTAAAGCCTGCATTTTTCAAGATGCGATAGGCCTGGACAGCACGCAAGCCACTGCGGCAGTAAGTGATAATTTCCTTCGAGCCATCGAGTTCATGGGTTCGTGATGCCAGTTTATCCAGTGGGATGTATTGACATCCTTTAATATGACCGCTCTTGTATTCCATATCTGTCCTCACATCAAGCAATATAAAATCCTCACCTCGGTCGCTCTTTTCCGCAACCTTCTGGGGAAGGATGCCTGTTGCCTTTCCTGTTAATTTATTATTCAGGACATTTGCGGCTACGAGGATGGCATCCATCACCATGGCATAGGGTGGGGCATAGGCCAGATCCAGTTTAGAAACCTGGTCAACCATTGCACCGAAGGTTAAGGCAGTTGCAATAATATCAATGCGTTTGTCAACGATACCATCTCCAACGATCTCCGCACCCAGGAGTTTCCTGGTAGTTACATCAGCAATGAGTTTAATAATAATGTCTTTTGCACCAGGGTAGTAATGGGACATATCAGATGCGGGGACGATTGTGGATTCGATCTTAAAACCCTCCTTAATTGCCTCCCGTTCGGAAAGCCCGACTTTCCCGACATTCAACTCAAAAACCTTCACGATCAGCGTACCCAAAACACCTTTAAAAGTATCGGCGCCGCCTGTAGCATTAATTGCCGCAACACGACCCATCTTGGCCGCTGTAGAGCCTAAAGCAATCCATACAGGTTTTCCGGTTACGAGATGAATATTTTCAGCGCAATCGCCAATGGCATATACATCAGGGATATTCGTTTCCATCCGCTCATTTACCTTTATGGCGCGTGTGGTACCGATCTCTATACCTGCCTCCTGGGCTAGTTTAGTATTGGGTCTGATGCCAATGGAGAGGATGACCATATCGGCTAGTAACTGTCGTTTACCCGTAATTACTTTTGTTACAGCACTATCGCCGTTTCCCTCAAAAGATTTTACCCCATCCGACGTGATGATCCCGACACCCTTCTCTTCCAGGTACTTTTGGACAATCAGTGCCATATCCTTATCCAGGGGCGGCAGGATTTGGTCGAGAAGTTCGACTATCGTCACCTTAATACCTCTCAATACAAGATTCTCCGCCATTTCCAGACCAATGAGCCCACCGCCAACAATCACGGCATTTTTAATCTTCCCGCTCTCTACGCATGACTTTATCTTGAATGCATCGCTAACGGTTCTCAGCGTAAAGATATTGCCCAGTGAAATTCCCGGCAGTGGAGGAATAATGGGCTGTGCTCCTGTGGCAATAATAAGCTTGTCATAATTGAAGATAATGTCTCGTCCCTTTTCAATACCCTTGACCTTGACCTGTTTGGACTTAGTATCGATGGACGTGGCTTGATGCCTGGTAAGGACATCAATATTATGCATATTCTTAAAATACGGAGGCTCTCTGATGAGCAGCTTTTTAGAATCCTTGACGATATTTCCAATGAAATACGGCGTACCGCAGCTTGCATACGAAATGTATTGTTCATCTGTTACCACAGTAATATTCATCATGGGCAACTCGCGCCGCGCCTTTGCTGCCGCCTTCATTCCAGCCGCCACGCCACCGATGATTACCAGGTGTTTACTCTCATTTGACATACCGTTACCTCCATTCAAAAATTCTTAAAGAAAACTTGTTAATAAGTTATCCATTTTCTACTCTCTTTTCTTAAGAGAAAGATGTGTTTTTCCTGAATGGCTGTTTTAAGAAGACTTCCCAAAAAACCAACAAAGGTAATTTTCTTCAAGAAGGGGAGTGCCAACCATCCCACAGCAAGATGCCTTCCCAGACTGACCACCTCACCCAAGACCTTTGGATGGTACGGTTTCCTCACACCTCCAGAAATATCCGTGTAGATATTGTATGCTGCCAATCGTCCTTGCTGCAATGCAAACTGGGCAGCGGCGGGAACAGGTTCTTTTGTGTAGGGATTTATTGCAAGGGCACTATCACCAATGGCATAAATGAAAGGATAACCTTCTGCCCGAAGAAACTCATCAACAACGATACGCCCTGATTCTCCGATTTTCAACCCGCTTTCTCTTGCAAGTTCACTGACCCGAATGCCTCCTGTCCAAATTAAAGTTTTTGTTTTCAACACTTCACCCGATGAAAGGGTTGCAGCGTCCGGTGTCCGGCCTATGATTTTTGATCTTGGTATGATTTTTACACCTTTTTCAAGGAGTTTTTTATGAATACGTGTCGCAAAGGATTCATCCATTCTCGGAACTACGCGACTACCCGGTCCAACAATGATGATTTCAACCTCACGGGGATCCACCCGTGAATTACGGGTACACTGTGCTGCATGGTCAGCAAGTTCAGCAGCGAATTCTACTCCTGACAAACCACCACCGCCGATGACAAACCGGAGCATATCTCTTCGCCGCTCTTCAACCGGTTCTGATGCCGCACGCATACAGAGTTGACCAATATAGTCGCAGATCAGATGAGCGTCTCTCAAAGTTTGAAGCGGGAAAGAGTTTTCCTGCAATCCAGGGATATTGTAAAAATTTACCTGACTTCCAAGCGCTATTATCAGGTAGTTAAATGACAAAGATCCGCTTTCCATATGAACGATACGCTCATTGGAATCAATTCTGGTTACTTCTCCAGGATGAAAAACGATATTTTGTCTTTGTATAATGCGGTCAATAGGAATGGATATCTCTGTTTTTCGAACAGCTGCCTCATGTAATTGTGTCTTGAGCGTATGGTAAGGGTTTCTATCGATGAGATGTATCTGATATTCGGGATGCTGACGGAACAACCTTGCTAACCTCAATGCAGCAGTAATTCCTCCATAGCCTGCCCCTATAACAACAATATTCTTTTTGACTTCCATGATTGATACTTTCGGATAAATCCAAAACGATTCTGGTTGAAACAAACAATATTTCTATACCACCAATTTGAATCAAAGAGTTTTCACGACGTCAAACCCTCCAGGATATGCTTAATGCGTGCGTTGCCGAATCGCCGCACGGCGGGTTACTGCCAGATCGTAGGCGCGTGCGATATCAGTATTGCGCAGTAAACCCACTAAACTATGCAAACTGTTGCGGGCAACGACTGGCAACTGACCAACATTGCGCACTCCGATACGCCGCAACGCGGCGCCAATCGTCTCGTCGGGATATGCCAGGAGCAACTCTCGTGCGCAGACTTCACCAACAGTACGCACTATGCCGCTATCGTCATCCTGAGCGCGGTCAATGTCTTGCACAGTGATAATACCAGTCAATTCGCCTGCATTATTAAGCACTGGTAAGCCGTGCTGTCTTTTTCGTATAAGCAAATCGGTTGCTACTATCAACGAATCAGATTCCCGCAAAGTAACGATTTCAGTCTCCATGACTTCACTTACCATAATTGTTTCCAGCACGTCAATGTCGCGTCCTCGTTGCAGACGTATACCCTTACGCGTCAGTCCCAAGGTATATACTGAATCGTGTTGTAAATGCCATGAAAGAAACAGGCTAACATTTACTGCAGCTATCAGTGGCAGAATAATCCGATAGTCATGGGTCATTTCAAATAATAGGATGAACGAGGTAATCGGCGCATGTATCGTACCTGCAAGGACGGCAGCCATCCCTACCATCGCAAAGGCAGGCGGTGAAATGTTGAGAGAAGGAAAAACCTGTTTGGCAACAAGTCCATAAGCGCCTCCAAGCGCGGCACCGGAAAAAAGGGCAGGCGCAAATACACCTCCGTGGAAACCGCTGCTGATGCAAACTGGTGTTAGCACCAGTCTGGCTAACGCCAGCGAAAGCAGGAGAGTCACTTCCATCGGCTTGCCATGTAAAATATTTTCAATTGTGGCATAGCCTGTGCCAAACACCTGCGGCAGATGCATTCCAACGAGGCCAACGGCGAGACCAGCAACTGCTGGTTTAAGCCAGCGCGGGGCATTCCATGTATCAAAGATACCCCGCGTGAAATGATGCAACCGAATATAGAATGCCGCACCGAGTCCGGACAGCACACCTAACCCAAAGTAGAGCGGCAGTTCCCATACTGAGTTAAAAGCATAGGGAGGGATGTGAAATGCAGGTTGAGGCCCTGATATGGCCTGAGTAAACACAGATGAGATCACAGCTGCTAATGTAACGATCCCAAAGGCGTTTACATTCAGTTCGCCTATAATAATCTCTAAAGCGAAGAATATGCCGGCAATAGGTGCGTTGAAGGCTGCGGCTATCCCCCCTGCAACTCCCGATGCAACGAGTGCACGGATTCGTTCATCAGAAAGGCGCAAGAGTTGCCCAAACATTGATCCTAAGTATGCGCCAATCTGAACCGAAGGGTCCGCAGGACCCACTGAAGCGCCTGAACCGATGGATAATGCAGCGGCAACTGTTTTGGTTGGTATTTTTCGATATGGCAGCCGTCCACCTCCTAATGCCACGGATTCCATAATACCTGCTATGCCCAGATATCGTTCCTTACCAATAAGAAAATGGGAAATCAGTCCGACAGCGAGACCACCGATGACAGGTACAAAGAAGATCATCCAATTTCCTATGGAACCCAACATTGCTCCTATGCTGTCAAATCCTGCCCAATTTGCCAAATCTTGGAAAAATCGAAGGGCGATTTCTTTGCGATGCAAAAGGCCCAGGGGTGTATCTATCCCTTCGAATGCATACCGATATATCATGTTAAACAGTTGTTTGAAGAGCCATACTCCTATGCCGCTCGTGAGGCCAACGAGTATCGCTATTACAGCAAGAGCAACTGATTCGGAGAATTGCTGACGATTGAGCCAGCATATGGTCTTACTGAGAGAAAATAGTCTTATTTTTGTCCAGATATATGGTAACATAACATTATTTTGCTGAAAAACGTTTGTAAGAAAATATTTTTAAGTCGTAAGTAGGGTCAGGCACAACTTCTGATTATTTAATACTTTGCGACTAATATTTACTCTTGGTTTATCACTTTATCTCCGCTTGAATTCTCTTCGATAGGTGCATTACCAAAGAACGAAAAACTTGCTGATGGCTATTTCAAAATCAAATCTAAAAGGCTTAAGAAAAAACTTGCCGCTTAATTTTTAACAAACTTGAGTACTTTCGGAAAGCCCTTCGGCAAACTGTTCCAGGTGGTGATGCACATCCAGGCCCACCCGTTCCCACACCTGTTCAAATTGCCGATACAAGGCTTGCTGCTCCTCCAGACTTAGTACCTTGTTAGTTAGCGGAAACAGTAGATAATCTTCCTTCCAAATGTGATTGGGATATAGCGCGGCAAGCTCTCTCAGGCTCTTTACCACCGCCTTTTTGGCATCGGGATCACCGCTTTGGTAGGTATCTGCCGCATCGGCCAATTCTTTAACGAGCACCCGGCCGCGCTTGTGCTCGGCCGTCAGCATTCCTATGGGGCAGCCTTGTTTTGAGATACCCTTATTAACCAAAGCTGGGAATAGCAAATCC